>JAUWWH010000039.1 GCA_030617005.1 Candidatus Bathyarchaeota archaeon
ATAGCTCTTGACTGCGGATTCAGATCCTCGACCTTCTTGAACTCATCTTCACTAGATTTATCTTCATATGTCATATCTATTACGCTTCTTTGTTGCATAATTTTAACTATGTTATTCATAAGGATTATGTTTTTTTTAACAGTCGAACAGAACCGTTTTTTAGTCCATATCACTACTTCTCTTCTCATTGATAATTCCAGGGTGTGATATACTGTTCTGTACATTCATTCATTAAAGTGTGAAAAAAGATGCTAAATTTCTAACTTTCACGTGGATATGTGGTACTGTCCAAAAGTTGAAGAATCCACTTCTCACTATTTATCTGTTTCAGATCTGAAACTAAGGGATATCCATCTAATGAAGATAATACAATCAAAGACCTAGGGAAATATACTTTACTTCACTACTTTTTTCCTTGGATTCACATTTATCGAGAATTATGACGTGGGACATCCCACGGAAACCAAAGGCATCCTTTGAAAGTCATTCCAAAATATTCCGGCCTATAAGACGCGTCGAGTCTAAGACCTATAACAGCAGATCTAACTTCTTTAGCGCCTGCATTAACAACCTTTTGTAAAACCCTTCTGAGGATAGCTCCTGTATGCACAAAATCATCGACGACGAGTACTTTCTTACCTTCAAGTGAACCTAAACTACTAAACATAATTTGAGGTCTTTGGTATAGTTTTCTAGGTGGCTTTTCCTCATTATAAAGGCTTACGATGATAGAATAAAAATCATTAATTTTCAATCTCTTTGCAAGGATTGAGGCGGGGATGTTCCCGCTTTTACCAACACCCACAATGACATCTAAATCGAAATCTAGTTGTATCTCTTTTGCTATTCGTAGAGTTATTTCCCCAAATTTTTTCCAACTCAATTTTTCGATCTCTATCTTCTGCATTTTACACACCTTGACATCTTCTTCCCATAATTAGGATTCATCTATTATCCTAAGGCTTTAGAGTGTAGCGATTGCCAACTTATACGCTTTATCCTCTCTTTATATTCAATACTTACTCACTTTACTCTAACTGACGCTGTCAAAAGGATACTTCAACTTTGTAAAAGTGTTTTTTAATATTAAAAGTTGCTTTATGGACTAATTCATATGATTCTAGGTCTCACGTCTCCTTAGTGTCCCTCTTAAATTCTTAGTTTAACAGGTTGATTAACATGTTGTAGATGAATGCCTTCGCTGAAAGCTTATTGACTATTCTTTAAGATCTTTGCCATTCAGGACTCTCCGAATACCCATATTGAACGTGTAATAGGCTGTCTCAACGCTCCACCTCTTGTCATAACCCACAGCCCTAGACCAGCGCCATGGCTCAGTCGCTTATGCAATATCACCGCAGCCCCCCTCGCCTGATCACCCTCGCATCATAATCATTCTAGTTCATGAACCAATAGAAGACTAATGGCAACCATAAAAGCTATAGTTAATCCATAAAGCTTAAAAATTTATATATATAAAATTTATATAAAGGGCGCTAGATCATAATCTAATAAACCACCTAAACAAAGTTGAGAGTCATAACACCAAAAAAGAAGTTACTCCTATTTGGCGCAGGGAAAGTCGGTAAATCCCTCATAGGACAGTTATTTTCACATTCGGGCTATGAAGTTGTATTCGTAGATGTAGATGACACTCTTGTTAACGCGTTGAATGAAAAGCGGAGTTATCTCATAGAGATAATAGCTGGTCAGGAAAAGAAAATCCTTGTTGATAATGTCAGAGCTGTTCACGGTAATGATGTAGAACAAGTAGCCTTTGAGATCGCCACGGCAGATGTAGTAGCTACCGCTATTGGTGTAAATAACCTCCGTTATATTTATGCTACCCTCGCTAAAGGGTTACTTAAAAGACGCGATATGAAACGTGGATCATTAGATATTATTATATTTGAAAATCTTCGAAATTCATCAAACATCTTCAGACCAGGACTTAGACATCATCTACCAAGAGACTACCCAATGGAATCATTAGTTGGATTGGTGGAAACAAGTACCGATAAAATTGTTCCAACCATGTCAAAGAGAGTAAAGAACGGTGATCCTCTAAATGTTATTGCGGAATTCTTCAAATTAGTATATGTCGATAAGACTGCTTTTAAAGGGGAGATACCTCTTGTTGAAAGTCTTATTTTTACAGAGAATCTACCCGCCTACTTCGATCGAAAGTTTTTCACCCTTAATATGGGTCATGCTTTAACTGCTTATTTAGGCTATTTGACTGGTTTGAGTACTGTCTTTGACTCGATAAATGATGAGTACATAAAAAAGACGGTAGAATCGGCTATGTTGGAATCGGGTCGAGTTCTAATTAAAGAATACCCCCAAGAGTTTAATGAAGATACTCATACGGAGTACATCGCCAATCTGATTCAAAGATTCAATAATGTTGCTCTCTACGATACAGTATTTCGTGTTGGTAGAGATATCACTCGTAAACTTTCTCGTAATGATCGGTTAATTGGTTCCCTACTATTGGGCGTAAAACATGGGCTGGTCTCCCCTAACATAGCTTTAGGTGTAGCTGCTGGAATGTTATTTCGAGCGAAAGACGAAAATGGTGAATTATTCCACAAAGATCAACATTTTGCAGAGGATATATATCCGCTTGGGGTTGACTATGTCCTCCGAGAAGTCTGTGGACTCAACCCTAGTTACCCTCAAGAAGCTCAGCTAATCGATAATATAAAGAGAGCCCACAAATTTCTATTAAAAAAGTTCAAGATATAGCATCCCATTCATATTATCTTCTAAAAAAAGGTTCTTGCGACTCAATGTACAGAAGATCTAACTCATTCAAATATCCACGTTCATCTAATTATTTAGGAGGAAATTAGATTATATTCCAAGTTAATGTAAGATTTAACTCTAAGACAGTTTCTTCGTAATTTACATGAAGTAATCACAAAATTCATCGCAGTTCTAACCTATCTTCTTTCTTTGAAAAAAAAGATTAATAAATTGGGACCATTTTTGAACTTTGTGATTGAGGTTGATAAGAACTTATGAGAAAAATGTTAGCTTCTCTTTTATACAATGTTAAAGATATTAGATTTAAAGAAGTGGATATCCCTGAAATTGGGGAAAATGATCTTCTCATAAAGGTCAAATATTGTGGAATCTGTCCAAGTGATTTAAAATATTACACCGGAGATAGAAAACCCAAAGCTTGGCCGACAATTCGTGGACATGAATTTTCGGGAGAAATAGCTGAAATTGGAAGCGCTGTACAAACCTTTAAAATTGGTGACCGTGTAGTGGGGCATGGTAGAATTCCATGTGGCAAATGCTACTTCTGTATTAGAGAAGGATCTAATGTTAACTACTGCCTAAACTTGAGGACGTCTGGTATTCATAGTGGGGGTGGTACTGGTGCCTTTGCAGAATATACTAAGATAAGCGAATCTAGTACATACAAGATACCACGCAATGTAAGCTTTGAAGAAGCCGCCTTTACAGAGCCTTTGTCCTGTTGTTTAAATACTGTTATGCGATCAGAAATTGTTATTGGGGACACGGTAGCCATAATTGGTGACGGCCCAAATGGTCTTTTGATAACACAGCTAGCAAAGGTATTCGGAGCGGGAAGAACGATACTTATAGGTCATCATGATGACAGATTGGAAACTTCAAAGAAAGTAGGAGTAGATATCACTGTAAATTCTCACAACGAAGACTCGATTGAGACTGTTAAGGATTTAACTGAAGGCTGGGGAGCAGATTCAGTTATTTTAGCTACAGGTCATCCTTCAGCTATAAAACAAGGAATGGGCATGGTTAGAAAAGAAGGACTTATCAACTTCTTTGCAAGTACATATCCCCCGACTAAAATACCCATAGACCCGAATTTCTTGCATGGGCCTTCAATAAAATTTGTTGGCTCAAGAGATTTCCAACCCGTTCACTTCGTAAAAAGCCTTGATCTCATGCAAAATAAGAGTATAGATTTAAAAAAGCTGATAACTCATGTTCTGCCTTTAGATAAAATAGTGGAAGGATTCACAGCGATAATCGGACGTAAGAGCCTTAAAGTGATGATAGATTGCTCGAGATCCCCTAGTTAAATTGACCAGACCTCCAATTAATTTTGCTTAGATCTGATTTGATATTTTCAGGTGCTGTTTTTTGATAGTAGTTCTATAAGACGATCTAAATTTCGAATAAAAACAGTGACAAACAACGAAAATAAGGCTGTAATAAGAACCGAAGGACTTCCTACAGGAATCCCAAAAGAAATTGCTCTTAAGGTTTAGGAGCAATAAACAGATTCTTTAAGTTTTCTTCAAGCCTCTTATAAAGACCAAACATCTTCTGGTATTTGACCCTATTTTCCTCAATCGGTTCTACGATATCGATCAGTGGGTTGTTAATATGTTTAATGGCATCTGTAAAGTCTCTATAGATCCCTGCACTGACAGAAATCAAACAAGACACTGCAAGTGATCCCGTCTCAAGTTCTTTAGGCACCCAAACTGGCAAACTAAAGACATCTGCAATGATCGGCCTCCAAACACGGCTCTGACCTCCTCCACCTGAGGTAATTATTCTATTGGCAACGATTCCAGGATTCAATGATTGTATCCTTTCCCAACATAGATAGAGGTGGTATACAGCTCCTTCCCTGATAGCCCTGAAGATATGTTCCCGGCTGTGACCTAGGCAGAGGCCGAATATCACTCCTCGTGCATAAGGATTAAAATTGTCAACATCATTCCTCGTTCTTCCTTCAAAAGCCCTTTCACCCATTATATGTGGAAGAAACACTAAACCCCCCATCCCCGGCTCAAGCTTCTGCGCCTTTGAGTCTAGAAACGTATAAGTATTTACCCCCAGTTCCCTGGCTCTGATAACATCTTCCTTACAGAAGTTATTCTTGAACCATTGGGGCACTGTCCCGGCGACGCCTAAGATACTCCTGAAAGTTCCTTGAGGTTTTGCACCACTTTCCGATATATACTCAATCATGGCACCTGTGCCAAGGTAGACTAGGAGATCACTAGCACGGGCAGTTGTCCTGTCAAGGGCTCTACCCAAGTTATCTGGTGCGCCTGTTATCACGGGAGTTCCCTCAATTAAACCCGTTTTTTCAGTAACTTCCCTAGTTACTCCCCCTACAACCTCTTCTCCATTGCGTGGATCAGGTAACTTATTTGCATTTATCTCGAGATAATTCACAATTTTCTCTATCCAGATGCCGTTTTTCACATCGAACATGCCTGTACCCTTCGCATCATTCCAGTCTGTACAAAACGTATTACTCAACTTCATTCTAATGAAATCTTTTGGTAAAAGAATCTTGTATGTCCGTTCGATCAATTTGGGATGGTTTCTCTTTATCCACATAACTTTTGGGGCCATAGCCGTATAAAATGGTTGGTTCACTCCAGTCGCAAGGGTTATCTCATTCGTGGTTTCTACTGTACGCAGATCTGGCCAACTCAAACAACGGTATAATGGGGTTCCCTTTTTATTTACGAGGATTGGTGCGTGCATTTGTGCACAGACGCCTATTCCAACGATTTCTTTTGGATCGATCTTCGTGAGTACTTCTTCTATTTCTCTTCTTACGTTAATCCACCATTGATTAGGATCTTGCTCAAAAAAGTGTGGTTGAGGATAATATGTTGTAATCTCATCTCTTGCTTCTGTAATCTTACGAAATTCTTCATCATATACTATGACTTTTGAGACCGATGTACCGATATCAATTGCAAGTAAATACCTACTTTTCATAATAACACAACTTTAGTCGAGTTTTCAACATAATATACCAGAATAGCTTATCTTTATGTATTCATCTTCACTAATTTGTCTGAAAATGTCAACTTATATCTCTTTTTTCAGTTTTTTCGAAATATTTATCTACTAAATAATTCTCTTGCAAAGGTTATAACATTATATGAAGTGTAAAATTAGGAGCGTTTATTAGAAAAATGCCAACAAGAATTATAAGCTACAAGGATTTAGGTCTCGTAAATAGTCGAGAGCTCTTCAGGAAAGCCATCAAAGGAGGTTATGCGATTCCCGGTTACAATTTCAACAATCTTGAACAATTACAGGCGATTATTCTTGCCTGTGTTGAAACTAGGTCACCGGTAATAATTCAGGTTTCAAAAGGAGCTCGAAAATATGCTAACCAGACCTTATTAAGATTCCTAGCTCAAGGAGCTGTTGAATATGCTAGGGAATTAGGGTATAATATTCCCATCGTTCTTCATCTTGATCACGGTGATAGTTATGAACTATGTCAGGATTGCATTAATACTGGTTTTTCTTCAGTTATGATTGACGGCTCCCACCTTCCATATGATCAAAATGTGGCTTTAACTAAAAAAGTCGTTGAATATGCTCACCTGTACGATGTGACAGTCGAAGGTGAATTAGGTGTTTTAGCTGGTATTGAAGACGATGTTGCTTCTGAAACACACACATATACGCAGCCTGATGAAGTAGAAGATTTTGTTAACAAAACAGGGGTTGACAGTCTTGCAATTGCAATAGGCACATCGCATGGGGCTTACAAGTTCAAACCGGGGGAAGATCATGCCATAAGACTTGATATACTTGCTGAAATAGAAAAACGAATTCCAAATTTTCCAATTGTACTACACAGTTCATCTTCAATACCACAAGATATTGTTAAAATAATTAATGATAATGGTGGAAGATTAAAAGACGCAATTGGTATTAGTGAGGATCAGCTTCGTTTAGCCGCGAAATCCACTGTATGTAAAATCAATATAGATTCTGACGGTCGCTTGGCAGTGACAGCAGCGGTGCGTAAGGCTCTCAATGAAAAACCTGAAGAGTTTGACCCGAGAAAATATCTTGGTCCTGCACGTGACGCCCTTAAAGCGCTTTATATGCACAAGATCATCAACGTACTTGGATCAAACGGAAAAGCTTAATTTTATTTTATTCTATTGAAGTCTAACTATCTATCAAATCTTTTACCAAACGAATTATAATTCATAACTCAAATGTACATATAACACTAAAGATAGACAATAAATAGTAGTTAGAGCTTCATTTTTTAAGAACAAGAAGAAACTCTATATATAGGAGCACATTCATCCTTTGAATCGATGGGGGTGTGATCTAGCTCGGTATGATATCGGGCTCCAGAGCCCGCGAAGGCATACTTCGGGTAGGCTGACCACTCTGTGGGATGAGGATGTTCTGGAGCGGTGATACCCGAATGTCGGGAGTTCAA
>JAUWWH010000156.1 GCA_030617005.1 Candidatus Bathyarchaeota archaeon
GAAAATGAAACAGTTGAGTCTGTAGCTAATTTAATAGATAGATACACTCTAGACAGCATCGTGGTTGTCAATGATGAAGGCTACCCTTTGGGTATCATAACTGGACGCGACATAGCTATTAGAATAGCAGCTAAAAACCTCAAAGCTAGAGATGTTTCAGCGAAGAATATTATGAGTTCCCCGCCCGTTATGATTAGCGCAGATATTGATATAAAGACAGCAGCAGCTATACTGCAGAAAAAGTCAATTGGGAGACTTATTGTTATGGATAAAGGGAAGATGGTTGGTATGATATCCGATAAGGATATCGTTTCTATAACTCCCGCACTCATAGAAATAATAACTGAGAAGACTCGAATTACTAGAGGGCGATCTCCCCGCACAGAAACTTCAACGACTGGTTCTTGTGAAAGATGTCTTCAGTGGTCAACTTCACTTGAAAGGGTGGATGGTAAGTTTCTCTGTGGAGAATGTTCCCTCGATCTAGAGAGCCTTTAGAGAAGTACTAGACAAATGAACGATGTCATTGGAACTAGATTAAGGTGTTCGTGGCTCTAGTTGTCTAAAATACCCAGAGGTATTATGTACTATGTGGAGGAATCCTTGTTAAAGAGGGAAATTTCCATGAGTCTGTTACAGGAGATCTTAGCTCAACAAACACGTTCACTGTTTAATTTACCCGATAAAGTTTTCTTCCGTCTCCAAAGTGGCTTGATAATACCATTATGGGTTGTGTAACCTGTATGAAATTCATTCTCGACAGTATGTTGGGGAATCTCTCACGATGGTTAAGAATGCTTGGTTGTACAGTAAAATATTTTAAAAAAGCATCTAATCATGAACTGCTAGATCTCGCCAGAGATGAGGATCATATTCTATTGACAAGAAACTTGACTCTTTTTCGTAGAGCTAAATCTACTGGAATAAGCGTCTTTTTTATTGAAGGCATGACAATACTGGAGATGTTAGCTAACTTTTCTCAAAAATTCAAGATACCTCTTGTGATCAACATCTCAATATCTCGTTGCCCAATTTGTGACTCTCATATTAAACGGGTTAAAAAAATAGATATAGCTGATAAAGTCCCTTCTGGTACGCTTAAACATCATGATACGTTCTGGCTATGTACTGGTTGCAGTAAAGTCTATTGGCAGGGTAGTCATTGGAAAAATATAAATGCAACCCTTCAAGAAGCTAAAAAGCTTCTAGAAAGTCGTATTAAAAATACATCGCGTTAGGAACGGAAGGACCCACTATGTCTTTTGAGTTATCTTTAGATGATGGCCGATTTCTAGTTAAACTCGTTAGAAAAACAATAATGATGCTCTTAGAGGCGCGAAAGAAATGCCCTGTCCCTATGGGTACACCGAATAAGTTAAAAGAAAAATGTGGCGTTTTCGTGACTTTAAACAGCATAAAAGGTAATAGTAAACACCTAAGAGGTTGCATAGGTTATCCTATGCCTGAAATTTCCCTTGTAGAAGCTACAATTGAATCTGCTATAAACTCAGCTACTCGTGACCCTCGATTCAACCCAGTTATCAGTCAAGAAATGGAACATATAATTATAGAAATAAGTGTCTTAACACCGCCTATACAGATAATGGTTAATGATCCAAAAAACTTTGTAAAGGAGATAAATGTGGGTCACGATGGATTAATTGTGGAAAGGGGGGGGTATAAAGGACTACTCCTTCCACAGGTTCCAGTTGAGTGGAATTGGGATGCTGAAGAATTTTTGAATAATTGTTGTATGAAAGGAGGTTTAACACCAGATGCTTGGTTGATGAAAGGAACCAAAATTTACAAATTTTCATGTATTATTGTAAAGGAACTTACCCCAAACGGGGTGGTGGTTCTCGAAGACATGCGTAAATAGAATCCCTCACGCATTTTCAAAAAAACGTGTTAATTGAATATTATTTAAGTTCTTAAAGGTGTAAACACTTCTCCAGAACAAATGGGATGAAAAAAATATCTTTGATTATATGTTAATAATTTTAAAAATACTGATTACGGCTTAAGAAGAGTAATAGAAATGAAGTGTAACAATTTGTTTAACCTTAAGGTCGGGAACTTTTACATTTATTATGATAACTATTTAGAAAGGCCACTCCTAATAATAAGTCTGGATATGAATTATTTAGGAGATAGTTATCATACTGCCTCCTTTCTCTCCACAAATATTTGAACGGGAAGATAAATAGGAATGCGTGTTTACTTCGGTGTCAACGGTGTAGGTCTTGGTCACATAGGTCGATGTATTCCCATTGCTCTGAAGCTTATTGAAACAGGTGATAAGATCCTATTCTCCACATATAGTGATGCCTGTAGCTATGTCGAGCGCGAGAATCTTCCACTCTGCAAGGCCCCACCAATAAGCTATGTTGTTAAACAAGATGGTGAAATCGATTTTAGACAGACAACTGTTAATCCAGGGATTTTCTCCATATTCATCTTTATGAATCAGTTGAGAGCAGAGATACGCTTTATGCGCGGGTTTAACCCCGATGTTGTTGTCTCAGATTCCCGCGTTTCAACAATTTTAGCTTCTAAACTATTAGGAATTCCAGTATTCACTCTTCTCAATGTCTATCGAGTTATAATTCCTCGAGAAAGACGGTTCTTACACTTAGCTGCAATTGCCGATGGAGGCATTCTCACAGTAATAGGTAAGGTATGGGGTATGGGTAAAGAGATCTTAATACCTGATTTCCCTTTACCATACACAATATCCATTTACAACGTTAGTATCCCTCCTCGGAGAGAAAGCAAGATACGGTTTATTGGTCCCATCCTCCCAATCAAACCAAAAGAATTACCTGATAGAGACGTCATAAGAAAAAAATTGGGACTTGATGATGAATACCTTATCCTAGCACCGATTAGTGGACCCTCTCAGGAAAAAAAATATTTTTCATCTATAATTCGGCGTATTCTTAAGAAACTTCCCGACAAATATCGCGTAATTATGTCGCTTGGTCTCCCCAAGTCAAGTGAACACCCCACTCAAGAAGGGAATATGCTCATTTACGATTGGTTACCTAATCGTTTTGAAGTTCTAAAAGCATGCGATTTAGTCATTTCCAGAGCAGGATTAGGAACAATCACCCATGCAATCTGCTATGGTAAACCTTTAATACTTATCCCAACACCTAGCCAAACAGAACAATTTGGCAATGCTAATAGAGTGGCCGAACTTGGTGTAGCTAAAATCATAGATCAAAAATCACTGAATTATGATCGTCTCACTTCAACTTTGCAAGAGATGTTTTTAGGAAGTTTTGTTGATAGAGCTTATCAACTCCAGAGGGACACTTCAAAATATGATGCTGTTGAGACCATGGTTGAAACCATCAAAAAACATTAGCCGAATTCTCATAATCTATATTTACCCTCCAAAGGTTCAATAATAAAGACATTCCACCCTTTTTTTTCAAGTTTCTTATCATTTTAAAAACCCATTTCCACATTATTATTGAAAAATTAATAAAAGTATTAATATATTAGAAAGACATCTTTAGCGTTTGTGTGATTATTAGATGGCTTTCTGCACCAAGTGTAGGAGTGAAATCCCTGAAGATGCAAGGTTTTGTCCTCATTGTGGAATTCCGATAGAAAAACAAGAACTAATCCGGACACCACTACAACCCACATCTACTAGTATCGTTGAGAGAATGATACGTGCTGCTAGACTAGACTCTACTTTATATGATGAGGTAGAAACTGATGAGACCGCTACACCCCAGGCTCTTTTTATTGTAGTAATTGCTAGTGTCTGCTCTGGAATTGGTAGCGCTATAAGCATAACCATGCTCGGAGTAGCTCCTTCTATTATCTTTGCTAGTTTAATCACTGGTCTCATTTTATCGCTCGTGGGATGGTTGATCTGGTCCTTCATCACATATATCATAGGTACGAAAGTTTTTGGTGGCATCGCCACATATAGCGAGCTTCTCCGAACAATAGGCTTCTCAGA
>JAUWWH010000128.1 GCA_030617005.1 Candidatus Bathyarchaeota archaeon
ATTTAGAAAAATATTACTTCAGAATATAGATTTGACAGTGGCTTCAGGAGTGAGGGCTGGCATAATGTTCATCGTACTCTTCTTCGTTATCATCTTCATAGGAAGGCTTCCTAAAATCACATCCATAGATCAACATTCACTATTTTAGATCGAATCAGGAGCATTAGCAGATGTAATTTCACAGTTTTTTATTTTCTAGCTCTTCAATCAGGTAAAGCTTCTTCCATTCCGCCCTAGATCGGTTAAGTATGGTGCTTATCATAGTATCTGCAGCTCTCTTTCTTGGTAAAGAAATTTCATTAAAAAATAGCAATATGTACTTCTCTTCTTGTAATTAGGCCGATAATTGTTGATTTATAAACATGATTTAATTAAGTGGACATACTTGAAGAGTTGAACCTTAAACAATTAATGATGTCATTCAAGTAAAACAGTGACGTACTTAGTGTCTTTAGATCGGTTATCTCATTTTGACTTTCGTTTCACTGCTGTCCTAGTTGCTACTGCTACGTCTTAGGCGGTTAGATGATCCGATTTCTCCAATATTTCCCAACCACCAAGCCTATCCCTTGTGGATTGACTGTAGAAATCTCTAATGCCAACTATCTCCCCAGGAACAGGGCAGTTTTTAGCCAATACTCTTGTCACAGCTTCAACTACACCAGTCATTATACTGTGATCTTTTGCAGTCACAATTGTCCAGGTCTCCTTTGCGGCTTTAACGATTATCTTCTCGTCGAGAGGCTTGATCGTGTTCATGTTGATGACGCAAGCGTCTATTCCTTCCTCAGCCAAAATGTCTGAGGCTTCTAAACTTTTCCTAAGCATTAAACCATAGGATATAATTGAAGCATGATATCTTTCCGAGTCTGCAGAGTTTTTGCTTCTAAATCTTTAATAATATTATCAGAAACCATACCTAACTGGAGCTCCTTTAATAGTATTTACAAGTTTGTAACTTTAATTCAATATAAAAAATTTCTAATTACATTTTAACGCCAAAAAACTATTTAGATGCCAGAAGTTTGTGAAAGGCCTTCTCAATATATGTTATGTTTTTCTTCTCTGAAACGGGAAATATAACGGGATTGTTGATTAGCCGAAGACTATTAATGTTATAACTTCACAATTTCTTATAACATAATTTCTATGAATACTATTATTGTACTCTCCGAAAGAGGAGGGGGAATATGTTTGATTGAAAAGTTGAAGATGAAGAATTTTAGAAGTCATGAAGACTCCGATATTGATTTTACTCCTGGTTTAAATATCTTCCTCGGAGAAGTAGGTGCTGGAAAGACGAGTATACTTGAGGCTATATCCTTTGCTCTTTTTGGAAGGTATGCAGGAAGTGTCAATCAAAATGGTTTAATTCGTAGAGGAGCAGAGAAAGCCATAATTTCCTTAATCTTCTCCACGAGCACAGGAAGATACAAAGTTGAGAGAATGATTTCCGCCAAGAAGACGCGGAAACCAAAAATGAGTGTTTATGATGGGAAAGAGTGGAGAGTAGCTGTGGAAGGTGCAACAGCAGTTTCTAAATCTGTCGAGGACTTCTTAAATGTTGACGCTTCAACCTTCCTAGCTGCAATTTATGCTTCCCAGAGCGAGATCAAGGAGATGCTTGAGACTCAACCGGGGAAGAGAAGAGAGCGCTTAGATAAGCTCCTTGGTATTGACATGTACGAGAAGATATGGAAAACGCTTGGTGAAGCAGAGCATATAGTTCTAAAAGAGTTGACGGATGCTCAGGATAAAGCAAGTGGAGTGAACGTGTACGAGATACAACTGAAAGACATTCGATTCAGAGTAAATAGTGGCAAAAAGGAACTCAGTGATCTGCGAAATTCCTTAGCGGATATAGATAGAAAACTCAAACTAACAGAACAGCAACTTAAAGGTCTGAATCTCATTAAACAGGAATTAACTCAGGTTAACATCCAGACCGAAGGAAAAAATGATGAGATAGAAAAGTCAAGAAAAACAATTATTCTTCTGAGGGACAGGCAGAAGAGGGCAGAGAAGGCATCAGCTATCTTTGAGCGAAACAAGAAGTTCATAGATCTTGAGAATAACCTGAGAGAGGAGCAGAAGCGAGTAGAAATTGCCCTCCAAAACAGAATGAACTTAATGAACATTCTCCAAAGAGACGAAAGAGATCTCCAACAAGAAAATGAAAGTCGAAACAGACTAGTAACACTGTTGAAGGGACTAAGTAGTCTAGAAGAGGAACTCAAAATCCTTGAAATGGAGAGAAAACCCTTACCTACACTTATAGACGAACAGACTGAGATTCAAGGTGGACTTGATGAGTTAAACGCAAAATTGATCAAGGTCTCAAGTGAGATTGAGAATCAGAAACGGAAAGTGAATAGAGTAGTAGAACTTGGGGAGTGCCCCACATGTCTCCAGATTGTGCCAGAGGAACATAAGGAGAGAATCAGAATAGAGACCTATAAGGTGATCACTAAGTTTGAGGATGAATACACATCTTTAAAATTGTCAAAAGAAAGGGGTTCTCAGCAACTTGAAGAGTTGAAACGTAAAATAGAAAGAGCTGAGGCGGCTGATCGAAAATATTTTGAGAGAAGAATTCAAGTTAAAATGATTGGAGGTCGCCAAGAAGAACTCAAGTATGTTGGAGATAGAATTGAGGAGCTTAAGACTAGTATCACCGAATGTCATAACAAAATGAGTGAGATAAAAGAGACTCCTCAAACCTTAAAGAAGATTAATACAAAACTTGAAGATGTTATTCCGAAATCTAACCTTGCTAGAGAGGCTGAATTACAGTCTGCAGCAAAGGCGGATTTCGAAGCGATGCTGCGACTGGAAGAGTATAAGAAAAAAGAGTTGAATACACAATTAGTGACATATCGAAAATTAGAGAAGAAACTGACAAAGAGATACAATGCAGAAGAACATGTAACAATTGACGGGAAAGTAAGAGTTCTAAGAGAAGAAAGAGCTAAAATCATTGGGGGGATGTCAAGACTTGAAAGAACCATGGAAGATAATGAGCAACAGGTTAAACGGATCAACAATCTGCTGGATAAGAAGAGAAAGGCAAAAAGGGAAGTAAAGCGGCTTAAAAACGAGAGCAACATCATAGATACTCTCCGCCAGAGCTTAAGACAAGTGATTCAACCAATCATGCGAAAGAATAACATTCTCAGAGTCTCCGAAGCATTCCAAAGATTCTATCAGCAACTCTCAAACGATACCATAGACTCCGCATCTATAGACGAGGATGGAAACATTGACATCACAAGAAACGGAGAACCATCACCCGTAAACTCCTTAAGTGGGGGAGAAACCACATGTGCAGCTCTAGCTCTACGTTTAGCAATAAGTAGTTCTCTTACAAAGAGTCAACTCCTTCTTCTGGATGAACCGACTATTCACCTTGATGAGTCATATCGTGCTAAACTTAGAGACTTTTTGGGAGATCACCGTTTCGAACAACTCATAGTAGTAACTCATGATAACACTTTTGACTCTTTACCTGCAAAGATTTTCAGGGTACAAAAGAGAGGGGGTGACAGCGACGTCTCACCCTTAAAATTTGGAGGTGTTTGAAACGTCTTACGTTAAAATAAATTTAGAGAATTTAGTGGATGCCAGAGTAAAAGTTAGAGAAGCATTTCTCAAACAGGAAGAGAGTATAAACAGCGTCAGAGATAAAGTGACTATTCATCAAGGGAAAGCCGTAAAGACGAGAAAGATTTTTGCAGTTGATTCGGGCTTCAACAGGGCTTATAACACATCTTTCACTGTTCTCAAAGCAGCTATAGTAGATGAGGAGATGAATGTAAATCCAACTGAGAGTATTTATCTCTTTCACGTGGAGAATTACCAAACTGAGAGATTGAGACGATTTCTCATGCAACAAACCCTTTATGAGACTCTACTGAAAACTGTTGAGGCTGGGAAAGCTGATGGGTCTCTGGTGCTCATCGATGGAACCATCACATTAACGATATTCGTCCCTACTCTGAGAGATAAAAAGGAGTATAAGAGGCACTTTAGAACCTTTTACCGAGAAGTTTACACACCTCTAATGGATAAATGCGTCGAAAGAGATATAATTATACTTGGTTTTCTTAAGAGAACAGGGAGCACTTACCTTGCTGAATATCTCAGTATTAAAGGTACTTATGATCGATACATAATGAATGCTCTACTCAGAGGAGGAGGACAATTTATCTCCCCCATTCCAGTTATAGATACTAGTGTAACGCGGAATAGAATCCACCATAAATATGTGACATTCTACCTTAATCTAAGAAACTGGAATTATCGCTTCGAACTCCTGAACCAACAAGAAGCAAACTATCGTGAGTGTATTGGTAATTTGTTATACATAGCCACAGACACACATTATGGGATGAATCCCATCTTTAGCAAAGCCGATGAGTACGCAAGAGTCACTAAAAGGG
>JAUWWH010000096.1 GCA_030617005.1 Candidatus Bathyarchaeota archaeon
TCACATTCACTAAGAGTAAAGAGAAAGTGTGGACGATTAATACCAACCAATTCTCTTTCCTAACGCAATGGCAAAGATTCAAAATGGCACCTGCGTTTTCAAAATGGTACTTACTTAAACCAAAAATGGTCACATGGGCAACTTATGGATTCCTTGGACCATATATTAGTAAATATCCTTTTTATTATTCTTCAAAAAGAATGTTCAATTATACGATCACGCTTCCCTCAACACAATCATTCAACTTTCCCGTAAATACACGTATAGGATGGGATAGTAGTACAAGTTTTCTCCATAAATTCGTCCAAGGTTTAGTCGGAGAAAACTTGCTAACAAATGCGCCCATAAAATCATTCGTGGGTGACATATACTCTCTCTTTAAATGGAAACCTGATCACAAACGAGAATTAAAAAAGATTGAAGCGAATAATGGAGAGAAATGTTTCGGGGTCATCGAATTCACAGTTACAAGTGGATAATGAGAGATTAGGTTTCACTTGAAAATATGATCAATACCATGAGATTAAAAATTGTAATGAGCATCATCAAAGATTAGATAATCTCATCTTTTAAAACATAGTATTAAGATCATCCTTTATTTTAGTAAAGGCTTATATTCATTCTAAGCAATATTATGTGTTTCATTGTAAACTTATTGATTTAGTAGTAATACAGCACATGAAAAGTGTTGAAAAGGTCTATAATGATGACACATTCAAGATATACTCTCCCATATCTTTACGGTCGATCTGTAATCCAACTGATGTTTAAACTACGTCTGAATTATGCACTCGTCTCTTCTACTTTATTATTAGGAGGCTTTTTCAGTAATAATCTAGCAGAATTCAATGGAAAATATATAATCTTAATTTTAGGCTTCTTTTTTGCCAATGTATTTGGGTTTGTAGTTAACGATTTCTTTGATGCTCTTTCTGATCACAAAGATGACGAAAAAAAATTGAGAAATTTATTTTGTTCCTCAAAAACGAAGTTATTGGGGAAAGTGATTTTATATACAAGTTTGGGGTTAAGCCTCTTTTTTGGTGGAATTGTTTCGTATCCAATTCTTTTATTCATTGTACTTCTTAACATTCTTGCTGTTTCTTATTCAGCACCTCCTATCAAATTACGTGATCGTCTTTACTGGGATTGGATATTTGTCTTTCTTTGGAAAGGGCTCATTATTTTTGCTGGTTATTACCATTTTTTTGGGATAAATATATCGGCAATGAATCCCTTTATGTACGGAACAATGGGAATAGTCCTACTCGTAAGTTTGGTCAGCCAAATAAGTAATCAAATACGTGATTTTGAGGTGGATAAAAAAACTAATTCCAACAACACGGTTCAGTACTTAGGCTTTAAAACCGCTTTAGCCATAAAACGCACTTCGTTAGTAATCTTTTATGCTTTTAGCCTCATATTTTGCTTTCTGTTAGGTCTTTATATCACTATACCACTGATACTGCTCAATTTTTCCCTTTATATTTTTATTGATCCTGGAAGATATCGCTATGTCGTTGAATATGCAAATATCTGGATTATCGTAATATTACTAGAACGCTTTATGATACACCTCAATCCTTGGTTTATTGGAATTATTTGGACGGTAGCTGTTATCTGGATAGTAGCGATGGGACGTATTGCCCTTATGCGTATGAAACACCTAAAGTTGTTATAAGATATGTATTCTTTAAAAAAAATATAGAATTCTAGGCTAACAAGCATTAGAACCTTGGATATTCGGCTCAATCTCTTCACCAATAGTTATCGGAACATATGCTATTGCTCTGTTTAAAGAAATAAGTGGAAATATTTGGGAATTATAAAGATTATAGGTGTGAATATGCTCATATTTCTATGAGAGATTATTTGAACAATTTGGAAATTACCCAAATCTTCTATGAGATCGCTAACCTCCTAGAGATTAAGGGGCATAAATTCAGGTCTAGAGCTTACAGGAGAGCTGCTCAGACCATTGAAACTTTACCGGAAACCCTGATTGAGATCAGTAAGAGAGGTGAGCTTGAGAAGATTCCAGGAGTAGGCTTCAACATTGCAGCTAAAATCCAAGAACTCTTGGAGACTGAGAAGTTAAAATATCTAGAAAGATTACGGAGGGAGTTCCCTAAAGGACTACTCAGTCTCATGGAGATTGAGGGTATTGGTCCTAAGAAAGCGCTGACCCTTCATAGGAAACTCAAGATTGATAATATTGACGAACTTGAAGTTGCTGTTAAACAGGGAAAGCTTAGAGATTTTAAAGGATTCGGAGAGAAGACAGAAAAGAATATTCTTTGAGGAATCGCAATGTACAGGCGTGGACAAGAACGGATTCTTTTAGGATACGCACTGCCAATAGCTGTTAAAATGAAGGAGATATTAGAGATGTGCTCTGCTGTAAAGAGGGTGAGCCTTGCAGGTTCTATCAGGAGGAGGAAGGAGACGATAGGTGACGCAGACATCCTCGTGACATCAGGAGAACCATTAAAGGTTATGGATTATTTCGTGACTCTACCACAAGTCAACCGTGTCATTGCTCAGGGGGAGACCAAGAGTACGGTTTTCCTGTCCAACGACTTTAAAGTCGACCTTAGAGTTGTTGAAGAGAGAAGTTTTGGAGCAGCTCTACAATATTTCACAGGCTCCAAAGAGCATAATATTGAGCTAAGAGAATTGGCACTCAAGAAAGGGTGGAAGCTAAGTGAATATGACCTCGAAGATAAGAAATCTGGAAGAATTCTCGCGGGAAAGGATGAAAAATCAATCTACAACGCTTTAGACTTAAATTACATTGAACCTGAACTTCGGGAGAAACGAGGCGAAATCAAAACAGCGTTAGAGGGAAAGCTTCCCCGTTTAGTTGGATACGATGAGGTGAGAGGTGATCTCCACGTGCATACAGAGTGGAGCGATGGGTTTAACTCTATCCAGGAGATGGCAATGGAAGCCAAGAGATTGGGGTTAGAGTATATAGCTGTTTGTGATCATTCTGAAACCTTGAGGATCGCCCATGGTTTACCTGGGGAGGATCTGCTAAGACAATTGGAGGAGGTTCGGAAGATCAACAGTGAGATTGAGGGGTTCACAGTTCTACAAGGAGTTGAGGTGAATATTAAAACCGATGGAAGCCTAGACATCGAAGATCAAATCTTAAATGAAATGGACATAGTTATAGCTAGTATACATTCAGGTTTCAAACAGTCAAGGGAACAAGTGACGGATAGATTACTTACAGCTATCCACAACGAGTATGTGAATGTGATCGGGCATCCGACTGGGAGACTTATTAATAGGAGGGAACCCTATCAGGTGGATCTGCCCAAAGTCTTTGAAGCCGCAGCGGAACAAGATGTCTTTATGGAGATAAATGCTTTCCCAAACCGGCTGGATTTATCTGACATCCATTCTCAAAATGCGAGGGATTCAAGTGTAAAGTTGATCATTGGAAGTGACGCGCATAAAATTGATCAGTTAGGATTCATCGAGTTGGGAATTGCAGTTGCAAGACGTGGATGGTTGAGACCAGAAGATGTTTGTAACACTCTTACAGTGAAAGAATTGAAGAAAGTACTCAAAAGATAAAATGAATCATATATGTATCAACCAAATATCTTATGTTTACAATCAATCCCAGTTCCCAATCCAGTTAAAAGTCAAGGTCATCTTTTCACATTTTGAGCATAAATATTGGGTATCTTGGAGTCGAAAAATTTCTTTTTTATTACTAATCCGCCATTTGACTATCTCGTGGTTCTTGTATGATTCGCTAACGGGAACCTGGAGGGAGGGATCGTTATAAAAAGTGACATTCTTTCCACATGAAGGACATTTAGAATATTTTTTCTATTAATTCTTGATAAGGAACTCGCGGTAACGGAGACATACAGTGGGTGCACCACAATATTTATTGAAATTAACTATACCACCACCGACTAAAATAATCTCTGACTTGAATCAACATTCGCAAATTGCTTGTAACATGTCACACATAAGATCCATATTCTCTGATTTTGAAGAGATTGATTGTTTATCGTTTATCTGATTGTGAAGAGCTTTTGTCTTATCATCATCTTTTTTTATTTACTATTAGTATGTTCTCAAGAGTCATCAAAAAAGTATAAACTTTCTTACAGATTGTTGAATGAAGAGTGATTGAAAAGTTTATCAGTGGTTTGAACCTTTTTTAATGTTAAAGCTAATTTTAGGTGGAAAGATGATTATAAATTCTAAAGATTCAGAAGATGAAGCTATTTTAAATGTAGCGAAACTGATGGTTGTTGCTGCAAGAACTGCTCCAAAGGCAAGAGGAGAAGACAAAATCAAAGCAGCTATTGTTATAGGAAAGGAGAAGGATGACTTGGCAAACACAATGGAGAATATGGGAAGAGTCCGAGATTCAAATAATGTAAAGCAATCAGGAGTAGTGGTGTTACTCGGGGTTGATTTCGGAAAGCCAATGGGAGAGTGGATAAATTTCGAAGCGAAATTGATAGATCTAGGTATAGCTTTAGGATCAGCTGTGAAGGTCGCCAGTGAATTAAATGTAGATAATAGAATTATGTATAGTATTGGTCGAGCTGCTATGAAAATGGGATTAATGAAAGCAGATGAAATCCAAGGAATACCTCTGTCCATCAAGGGAAAGAACATATTCTTTGATCGAAAATCTTAATGCACATCCACTCACACCGTATTGAATCTTAATTTTTATCAAACTGGTGATCATAAGTTGAATATATGGTGAATAAGAGAGGTATCAAGGAGCGGAGAACTTACATCTTGCAAGTGATAGGGGTTCGTTAAAGAATTCATTTAATTATGTTATAATAAAACAGTGTATTCTAAAATATAGGTATTACTTGATCTATCCATGTCTTAGTTTTAAGAAAGATGCTTAGATATGAAACCTAGAAACAAGATTTGGGTAGACATATTAATCACGGTAGGTGTATTTTTCTCTCGCGGAATTAGTATAGGTCTTTATTTAATGAATCAATACACGCTCTTGGGAGATGCTTTTGATAATAATCCTTTCGCAGTTTTAGAAGCGGCTAGTAGAATAGCTGTAAGCCAGATAATGTCTACACCGACCA
>JAUWWH010000011.1 GCA_030617005.1 Candidatus Bathyarchaeota archaeon
GCATATCTTCAACTATTATAACCTTTTATCTATCAATTAAATCAGGAAGAAAGTTTGATTATTACTTTAAAGAACGTGGGGTAAAATGAGAAAAGCTGTAATTGCAATTATCACTGGAACTGGAACAAAAACCTTCATCCAAGGGGGAACTAGGTTCCGTATTGGAACCCCATATGGTCCATCGGCAATCATAACTCTTGGAAGAATCGGCAATAAAAACGTTGCATTATTACCAAGACATGGTGAAAAACATGAAATTCCTCCTCATAGAATTAATTACCGAGCAAATATTTGGGCACTTCATACATTAAACGTTGAACGAATCCTCGCCACAAACGCTGTCGGAGCAATAAACTTAAAATATCAACCAAGTGACTTCATCATTCCAAGCGACTTCATCGATTTTACCAAATGTAGGCCCCTCACTTTTTATGATGATGCTCCAGTTACACATGTTGATGTTTCTAACTTATACTGCCCTGAATTGAGAGAGCATCTATTTAAATCCGCTAGAAAAAGGATAAATCGAATCTGGAATGATGTAGTATATCTATGCACGGAAGGTCCTCGATACGAGTCACCCGCTGAAATTAGAATGTACCGAAGTTTTGGTTGCGATGTTGTTGGAATGACCGGTTTACCTGAAGCCATATTAGCACATGAACTTAATATGTGCTATTCAACATTATGTTTTGTTTCAAATATGGCTGCTGGTATTCAAGAACGAATATCAACTGATGAAGTAGCAGAAGAAGGACAAAAAGTTGGAAATATGATTAAAGAGATCTTAGTTGAAACGATTGAAAATATTCCTAGAAAGCGAAATTGTATATGTTCTCGTGCACTGGAAGGATCTAGAGTTTGAATCTTCAAAGATTGTTCTATGATTTTACTAGAAAGATTACATGCAACTCTATAGTTTATAAGATATATGAAAGGATACTGTGGAATCAGATTAAGGATGGAAATAAACCAGAACATTTAGGTGTTATTTTAGATGGTAATCGGAGATGGGATTCAGAGCGTTCCATTTCTTTTCAGTCTGCTCATCAATTTGGAGCTGATAAGGTTGAAGACTTATTAGACTGGTGTTTAGACATCGATATTAAAACTATTACGATCTACTCTTTCTCAACTGAAAACTTCAATAGATTACCCAAAGAAGTGGATAATTTAATTTCCCTTTTCGATGAACGGTTAGATAAGCTGTTATGTGATGAGCGAATTCATAGAAATAAGGTTCAAATCAGAGCAATTGGAAGGATTAACCTCCTTCCTGATTCTACTCAAAGACTGATTAAAAAAGTTGAGGAAGCAACTAAAGATTATCATAATCATTACCTAAATATAGCTCTAGCATATGGCGGAAGAGCTGAGATAATTGATGCTATAAAGAAAATTGTACATGAAGTGGAGACTGGGAACTTAAATATAGATCATATAGACGAGGATATCGTAGAAAACCATTTATACACCTCTCATCTACCCCAGTCAGAACCTGACTTAATTATTCGAACTTCTGGTGAGGAGAGATTAAGCGGATTTCTCCTATGGCAAGGTGCATACAGCGAATTATTTTTTATCGATGTTTATTGGCCTGATTTTAGGAGAATTGATCTTTGGAGAGCTGTAAGAACCTACCAACAACGGGAAAAGCGACACGGTTTATAACTTTAGTAAGTATCTTTTTTATTTCTTCAAATTTTACTACCTATGTTCCAATATCTTGTAAATATTCTCTAACATAGCGAGTTGAACGTAACTGTTGAAGTTTATTTTCAGCTTTAATTACTTTACTTAGTTGAAAGATCATATTCAGTTCATCAATGTGAACTAAACCATGTGTAATTATCTACATAACTACATAAATCTTGTTAGCTACATTTTTTATTTCTATTATAAGTGTAAAATAAAGGCTTTAAAAGATTGTCAAGTCTTCATGTCATTGTTAATAGTAATTTTTGGGAATTAAAAGTAGAGGAAAATAAAGATATGTTTTTTTCTAAAGATTTCTTATGGGGGGTTTCTCAAAGTGGATTTCAATTCGAGATGGGAGATCCCTTTGGAAGAAGTATAGATGCGAATACTGATTGGTATAATTGGGTTCATGATCCTATTAATATAAAAAAAGGTGTAGTTAAAGGAGACTTTCCTGAAGATGGTATTGATTATTGGAATAAATATAAGCAAGATCACAAAATCGCTAAAAGTCTAGGATTGAATGCTTTTCGGATAGGAATAGAATGGAGTAGAATATTTCCAAAGAATACATCTAATGTTAAAGTTGGCATTGAAAGAGATGACGATAGAACAATTTCAAAAATAGAAATAAATGATACTACTATTGAAAAACTCCAAGAAATGGCTAATAATAATGCATTAACCCATTATAGAACGATTATTGAGGATCTTAGATCTAGAGGTTTAATGGTGTTTATTTGTCTTAACCATTTTACTTTACCTATATGGCTTCATGATCCAATTAGGGTCCGAAATACAAAGCTAAGGGATGGGCCTAGAGGATGGATAGATGAAAGAAGTATAATAGAATTCACAAAATATGCAGCCTATATGTCATACAAATTCGGTGATATTATTGACAAATGGGTGACAATTAATGAACCCATGGTTGTAGCAGAAACTGGATATCTAACCAATAGAACTGGTTTTCCCCCAAGTTTATTTAATATTAAGGCTGCTAAATCCGCTGTTTTTAATATGGCAGTTGCTCATGTTCATGCTTATGATGCAATAAAAAAATGGGATGCAATAAAAGCGGATGATGATGTATCACCTGCAGAAATAGGATTAATTCAACATACTACTCCCACTAAACCTTTTGACATTCAAAAAGAATCTGATATCAAGGTAGCTAAATTCATAAACTATGTTCACAATCATTTATTCATAAAAACAATAACTGAAGGTTGGTTAGATAAGAATCTAAATGAAAGGAAAGATACTGGAGAAATAAAAAACTATTTAAAAAAACATTTAGATTTCATTGGTTTAAATTATTATTCTAGAAATGTCATCAAGGGTAAATATTCTGTTTTTGCTAGGCTTTTTCTTAAAATACCTGCATTACCCGAATTAGTTGAGGGTTTTGGTTTGAATTGTAAACCTAATAGCCTATCTAAGGAGGGGATGCCAACATCTGACTTTGGTTGGGAGATCTATCCAAAAGGTATAATTGAGGTTTTAGATGCTATGAAAGAATATCAGTTACCCATTTATATAACCGAACATGGAATAGCTGATGAAGATGATAAACTTAGACCTCGATTTATAGCTGATCATCTAGAGCTCTTAGAAAAAGAATTAAACAAGCAGAATATTAATCTCCGTGGATATTTTCATTGGTCACTAACAGATAATTATGAATGGGCTGAAGGCTTCAAAATGAAATTTGGTTTATTCTCCGTTGACTTGAAATCAAAGAATAGGTATGCAAGAAGAAGTGCAACAAAATTAAAGGAAATAATAAAAAATTTGATTAATTAGTTAGAGCATTGATTAAGTCAAAATCCAAAAGTTACAATAGAACAACTGAACTATAGTTACTTTAGAGATAATATAATGCTTGCGTTAACCGTTCTCCATAGTTTTTATGTACAAGTACGGTGTCTTCAATTCTAACTCCGCCAAAGCCTACAATATATATTCCAGGTTCTACAATCACAACATTTCCCTTCTTTAGTATATCTTCACTTCTTGATGAGAGCGTAGGAGGTTCATGAATATCTAATCCTACGCCATGTCCCAAACCATGAAGAAATTGTTTGCCATATCCTTCACTCTTTAAAACTTCTCTTGCATTAGCATCAACTTCCTGAGCATTAATATCTGTATGAATACATTCTAACGCTTTCTGGTGAGCTCTTGAAACAAGCTCTAACATTTTACTCTGCTTTTGAGTTGGAGTACCCACAACTATGGTTCTCGTGATATCCGATCGATATCCTGAGGAAATAGCGCCCAGATCCAAAATTACGAAATCTCCTTTACTGATCACTCTGTTTGTGCTCACTCCATGAGGATACGCTGATCTAGGTCCAGAAGCAACTATTGTATCAAACGCTGTACCTTCAGAACCATGAAGGCGCATAGCATACTCTGCTTCAGCGGCTATCTCGTACTCTTTTACACCTGTTTTTATCGCTTGAATTCCAGTTTTAATTCCGATGTCTGCTAACGTTGATGCTTTTCTGAGGAATGATATTTCTTGTTCGTCCTTTATTCTTCGAAGGTTCCATATAGAATTTTGGTTCGGTGTAATTTTAACCCCTTTAAGCCTCTTGATTAATTCAATGTACATGGGAGTAGGTAATGTATCAAATTCAATTTTTTTTAAATTATTCAATTTTATTTTTTTAATAAGTTTATCAATAATTTTTTTTTCGGTGGAGATTACATTTACAAGACAATTTAATGCATTGTCTTTTGCTGCAGTATAACTTAAGGGCGATACTAGGAGAGTTGGTTCTCCATCTAAAGGTATAATTAGACTTAACGTCGCATCAGAAACATCCATAAACCCTGTAAAATAAAAAACATTGTTAATATTTGAAATTAAGTATCCATCTGCTTTACTCTTTATCATCTCGTTCTTTAATAGCTCTATTCGCATAAGGGTCCCCTTAAATTTTGGATCTACTTATCTTCAGCTAGCTAACTTATGCCTATTTATAAATTGTTATATCCACAATATGCAAGTATCATGTAATTATTTTCCAATGGAGTTCTGCCTTTTCTGAGATCTCCTAAACCATAAAAAGGACTTTACATTTAAGTATTGTAAGATTCTATAAAATCATTCTACTAAAGATCTTAAAATTTAATATGTCTAAAAAAGGTAAGAATTAGTTTTAACACAATGTATGTGATTGGTCGTCGTCTTATTATTAAAACAGTACATTATTGAAATAATAAGAACATATTTAACTAAAAGGTAGAACTATTGAATAAGATATATCGTTCAAGTTTCCTTTTCATCATTTTAAAGTGACAGATGATGTTCATTAAACAAATTGAAATGCGAGGGTTCAAGTCCTTCGGTCCAAATAAAGTCCTTATCAAATTAGGTAAAGGACTCACTGTTATTTCTGGTCCAAATGGAAGTGGTAAAAGCAACATTTTTGATGCTGTCTGTTTTGTTTTAGGGGATTTAAGTGCACGTTCTCTAAGAGCAGCTAAAATGGCAGAAGTTATCTTTGACGGTATTCCAAACGTGAGTACCCCCTCAAAAGTAGCCTATGTTAAGATTTGGTTTGATAATAGTGATAGACGATTACCAATCGACCGAAATACTGTGACTATTTCTAGAAGAGTTATACGGACGGGTATAAGTGAATACTTCCTAAATAGGAAACATATCTCTCGAAGTCGGTTGATAGATATTCTAAGCATTGCAGATATTTCTGCTTCAGGTTATAACATGATCGTTCAGGGCACTATAACCCGCTTGGCTGATGTAACCCCAGAAGAGAGAAGAAAAGTTATAGAGAAGTTAGTAGGACTTTCAGAATACGATTTAAAGAAGGCTGAAGCTAGAGTTCAACTTCGAAATGCTGGTACAAATCTTCGAATTGCCTCTATTCGAATAGGAGACGTAGAAAGTCGATTGGAAAGACTCGAGGAGGAAAGAAATGAAGCTCTTCGACACAATTTTATTGAAAAAGAGATAAAGAAACGTCAAGCGATTCTCAATGCCGACCGAATCTCTAAACTTGAACATGAAAAAACTATACATAAAGTGGATTTAAATCGTTATACTTTAGAAATAGACTTTTTAAAGAAACAAGGTCACCAAATGCAGAATAACATAGAAACTATAGAATTAGCTAGAAGGAAATTCGATGATGAAATCTCCGATAAAGGTAGGAAAGAGCTTGTTGCGATCCAGAAAACAATAGGTGACTTAATGGCTAAGATTGCCAGTCTCAAAATGGAAATAAAACTTGGTAAAACTAGTTTAAAGCGTCTAAGTAAAATAAAAGAGGATAGATTGAAATATTATGTTTCTTTAAATAAAAAACTCAAAGAAACAGGGCAAATTCTGATAACTCTAAGAACTAAGAGAAAAACTTCAAAGTTAATTTTAAATGAAAAGACAGCGAATTCGACCCTATTCTCTAAAAAATTAGCCAATACTAAGCATAATTTAGAAGATAACTCTAAGAAAATTAGGATCATAGATTCTGAGCTAGATAAACTTCGTAGAACGATCCTTACTTCAACTATAAACTTGAAAGGCATCTCTGTTAGACAAAAAATTATTTCTGAAAACCTTCAAAGTCTTAAAGAAAGAAGAAAAAAATTTGAGCTGACGCAAAATAATCTGCAACATAACTTAAAAGAACTCCAAAAACTTCTAAAAGAAGAACGTGAAAGTACATCAACTACTTCCGATCTAGTAAAGAAAAATCTCTCAAAAAAAACGAATCTAACTACTAAAATGAACCAAGCTGAAAAGACATTAATGGTAGCAAGAAAAGCCATAATAGAATTTGACGCCCAAAAAAATCTTGTTGACGTCTTATCCTCTGAAGCTTCAGCACTACAAAGAATCGAGGAGCTGGGAGAGGATGGGACTATCCCCGGTATCTTGGGTAGAATAGAGAACCTAATCACAGTGAATTCAAAGTATGAAAGAGCTATTGACGCTGCATCAGCTGGTTGGCTCAAAGCAATAATAGTAGAAGACGTTAATACAGTACTTAAATGTGTCGAAAGTCTTAGAAAAATGCGGATAGGGATGATTAAACTTATTCCATTAAAAGCAGTTAAGGATATAACAAGCATTTCTCCTCCTAAAATTGAAGGTGTAATCAGTTCAGCCTCAAACCTTATTAAATGTAATAAGAAATACAAAGCAGCCGTAAACTTCATCTTTGGAGATACCATAGTAACGAGTAGAGAGCAATCTGCATTCCTTATCTCAAGGGCTGGTTACAGAACCGTAGATTTGAAAGGAAATTTATACGAAACAGGTGGTGGAATAATAAGTGGATACTATCGTGATCCGATAGATTTATCCACCCTTCTTCCAAGCAATACGGCAATTCGTAATTTATCTGATAGTGTAAAAAGTCTAGAAAAAACCCTTACTAATAGACGAGACTACATTAATCTTATTACTAATAATATCTCCAAAATAAATGAGAGAAAAACGCGACGTTCAGAAATCATCAATATTCTAAAGAGAGATTTACAAGTAATTCAACAAAATATTCAAAGAGTTAAGCAGAATATATCTACCATCAATAAAAGAATTAGAAACCTTAACATGGACTTTAATACGGAGAATGAACAACGATTTAAACTTCAATTTCAAAAAAGTCATTATAGAAATAGATACAAAGAATTGATATCCACAAAAAAAACGTTAAAACCTGAGCTCATAACCTCGACTATAGCAGAATATGAAATTTATCAAAAAGAGTTAAATAAAGAAATAAATAGTGTCACTGGACAACTCGTAAAGATTAATAGTGAAATTTCTTCTCTAGAAAATAGTTTAAACACCATTCTCAAACCTGAGTATAATAATATTAAAATAGACATTAGACCTCTAAACAAGCAAATATCAACTCTTGGAGAGAAGATAAATAACGCTCAACTGATTCTTGATGAAAGCTCTAAAAAAATATCTAACCTCAAAAATTCTAAGGAAACTCTTTCGATAACTTTATCCTTAACTAAAGATCAAAGAAGAGAGTTCGAAGCACAGCTCGATAAATTCAATGAACAACTAAGAACAATTAACAAAAAAAACAACGCCTTAACTATCAAAACCCATGGATTAGAACTTGAAATACAAAACAAAGAATTCCAAACAGAACACTTTGTTGAAGAATTACATAATTCTAGTTTCGAAAATTTAATCCACATACCCCGTAAAAAAATGAAAGAAGTTCACATTACTCTTGACTTAATGAATTTTGAACTTGAAAGAATAGGATCAGTTAATCAACTTGCTTTAACTCAATACAACGAACAACAAGTAAAGTATAAACAACTTTCTCTTAAACGAAATCACCTTGAGAAAGAAAGAAAATCAATTGTTAACTTTATGCGAGATATTGAGCGACAGAAAAAAGAAGCCTTCATAACAGCTTTTAATAATATCAACGAAGCCTTTACAACTTATTTCTTTAAACTAACAGAAGGTGGAGAAGGATACCTTACTCTTCAGAAACCTGAGAATTCTTTTTCAGGCGGTATAGATATATTTGTGCGATTTCCAGGAAAGACCACCAGGTTGATATCAGGGTCCAGTGGTGGAGAGAAATCTGTAGTAGCTGTTATCTTCATCTTCGCTATTCAACAACTATTCCCTGCACCATTCTACATTTTCGACGAAATAGATGCACACCTAGATCCATATAATTCAGAGAAATTGGCAGACTTATTAAAGGAACAATCGATTAATTCACAATTCATATGTATAACCTTAAGAGACGTCTTCATGGATAGAGCCGATAAGCTCTATGGTGTCTATGTTCAAAATGGGATATCACACGTGATCTCACCTAGACTTATGGAGGCTTATCCATAATAATGTCTAAAACCACTACTGACGTTAAATCTAAAAAACCCTTTTGGCTTAGACCACCATGGATTGTTCTATTTGATCTGATAAAACTACATCAGATAAAACCGTGGAATATCGACTTATCTTTCCTCTTATCCACTCTTTTAGGGGAGATGGAAAAGGAAGGATCCATAAATTTTACAGCATCTGGAATCGCCCTTCTTTCATCCGCAACACTTTTTAGAATGAAATCTGAACTTATTTTAAAACTCCAAGAGCCACCTACACATCCTCAAGAAAAAACGTCAATGGAATTTCTTCCTTCATTAAAACTACCCTATAGATTTGATTATACCTCAACAACAATTGATCACCTCATTAAAGTCCTTGAAGAATCACTTATAACAGAAACTTTTATTGAAACACAACCTAAGCAGATACCTATCACGCCTGCTCCTCCTACATTTAAAGAATTTGATCAGTTCATGATAGATATCGAAAATAAAATTGAAGAAATGTATCAAAGAATTTCCCAACTTTTGAAAGAAACAAATATCATTCCATTATCTAAACTTACGAAAGGGTTCAATAGACTCGAAGGCATTAGGATTTTTTCATTAATACTATTCATTGCTTGTAGAGATCAAATACGACTCTGGCAAGAAGAAGATCTTGCTGAGATTTTTATTAGTTTCCCTGAAGAGAGGAAAAACATTTGACTCCAAAACAGAGTATAACCAAGGTTTTTTCGAAACAAAAACATAAGGATGAATTGGCTAAGTTAGAAGCCGCATTATATGTAGCTGGGAGGCCATTAAACATTAAAATTCTAGGTTCCATTATAGGAACCAGATCTAAGAGAAAAGTCAGAGTTCTTGTTGATCTATTACTCACCAGCTATCAAAAGAGGGATCTTGCTTTAGAATTACGTGAACTAAAAGGGGAAAGATTCGTTCTTCAACTTAAACCACAATATGTTCCTTACGTGAAGCGCCTCGCAATACGTCCTCTGTTATCGAAGGGTCCTCTAAAAACCTTAGCTTACATCGCATATCGTCAACCTGTAATGCAGACAAAAGTCATCTCAGTTCGCGGTTCACACGCTTACAATCACCTAAAAGAATTAAAAACTTTGAATTTAATTACAACTGAAACTTTTGGTCGTACAAAAATTATCAAGACAACAGGTGCTTTTGCCGATTATTTTAATTTAAGCCATGATCTTCGTTCGTTGAAACGACAATTAAAATCCTCTTTCAATGTTCACGATAAATTAGATGAAAGTATAAAAAATTGAAAATGAAATATAACACATCCAGCTTTTATCCTTCTAACTCCTTATGATGCTTATTAATATAATTGAATGATTTACTAAAACAAAAATCATTTTTCATGTAATTTAATCTATAGCTTTATAGATTTGTATATAGCGTGTCAATTTCTATCGAGGTGAACCAAACTGAATCTAACTAAATACGAAAGAAATGGAAGCGTACGCTCCATTCAATCCTTATTCAATACTATTACCCAATGTAAGATTTATGATCTGGAGCAAGAACGATTTTATGGCATGCCAACACATCCCTCACACAAACCTGGATACTTCTATATTCTGTACAGACAACATCGAAGTACCTATAATCCGCAGAAGCATGGTCTACGTAGCAGTGCTTCAGGAATGATCGTTTCTATGGAACATGCTGGAACACACATAGATGCACTCTGCCACCAAGCTTTTGATATGAAGTTACATGACAA
>JAUWWH010000187.1 GCA_030617005.1 Candidatus Bathyarchaeota archaeon
CGTTGATCTTCTCAACGATTGCCCATGCACTCCCATCAAGAATCGGGATTTCTTTTCCCTCGCAGACAGCTATACAAATATTACTAACATCTAAATATGCCAATGAAGCCATCAAATGTTCCACAGTTTGAATCAAGGTATTATCTATGCGTATTGCGGTCCTTCCTTCTAGTCCAAATATACGAGAAGGAAGGATCTTATAATAAATATCTCTATGGAAGTCATTCAAACCGATTCGTATTCCGGAGTCGCAATATGATGGTCGTAAAACGACCCTTGAGTGTTTTCCAGAATGAATTCCTAAACCCTCTAGGCTTGCCGGAGTCTGTATCGTCTTTTCGGTTCTATAAAATCTGCTACTTACTATGATATCTACCACCTCCACCTATGTACAACAACTATGTTTGCGCATACCTGTAAATGCATATTTGATTTTACGTTTTATTATATAAATAAAGGTACGGATCGATAAAATCTTTATCCTTTACATATCTTACAACTCCTGTACTTATGGTCGCTGGACTCATTGGGAGCCAAACGAGTCCTTCTCTCTCTGTTGGCATATTGTTCTTTACCTCCAATATTAAACCCCATTTGTTTTTCCCCGATATCCCATTCTTTTTCAATATCTTAACTAGCTTTCTGTTTTTATGTAATTTTTTTAGATATATTGCTATGCCATACATAGATATTGTTGTGCTACCTGCGCAAATCATTACCCTTTGTTCAGTACCATCAGCTCTTTTGATTATTCCCGAAATAATAATTCCATGACATTTTCGTGCAAGATGGGGTCTTTTTCGAATTGTTGCATATTTAGTAATGCCCCTTTTATTTGTTTTAAAAACTACACTACCTGAAGATCTTTCGAAATAAATTGGCGATCCTATCTCTCCAATAAGTCTCTCTGTAATATGATTCCATTTAGGTCCACTAAGAGTGACTATATCTTGAGTTGTCCCAAGGGATGCTTCCACCGATGTATCACTTTCAACATTAATTCTATTTCGTTTATAAAGAGAGTCAAAAATATCCGTTATCATATAAATTCCAAGAAAGTCTCCCTCTTCTGCAATATAGCTACGTTCTGTTGTGTCCGGAGGAATTAGCGTATGGCAAATCGTAATTTTTTTGGAATCAGGCGGAAAAGGTATTATGGTTCTAATGGGGTTGAATCTACGTTTCATTGGTACTAGAATATACTTATTGAAAATGAAACCGAGAAAGAATAGGATTATCGAATAGATTATCGTTTTAATCAGTTCCCATAACCAATCATTCATTTTAGACTATCCTATTTCACATCCGTTTTTGCTCTCAATTTACCTTTCCAATCATTTATGTGACATTGTTTATTAAGAAATGTGACTACAGTATTTGCTGGAACATTTTTAGTGACTATACTTCCAGCCGCAATATAGGAATTGTTCCCAATAGAAATATCTCCAATAATCTTTGAATCCATGCCAACTATTACATTATCACCTATTGTTGGGGCTGGATCACGTCTTCCACCACCATGTTCTCTGAGGAAATGTAGCAAGTATCCAAACATAGAAACATTGTCCCCCATTTTTGAATCATTGCCACATAGCCCACCGATTCTACATCCTCTGCCTACCAAAACCCATGAATAAACTTGTGCACGACACATTAGTTTTGTTTCTTCACCTATCGTGCTGTCCCATCCAATCAATGAATAATCCTTACAAATCACTCCTTCTTGAAGGATTGCCCCAGAGTAAATTGTCGAAAGGCGTCCAACATAACAATTCTTTTTAATTACCGTTTTTGTATCAGCAACTTCATCAAACTCATTGTATGATCGAGGAGATTTTATCTTTTTTTTCAATTGTTCGTATTGACTGTCGGATGGTTTACCAATCATACAGCCATCTTCAATTATTACGCCCCTGTCTATCTTAACGGGACCAAATAAATAAACATTATCACCGATGAACACCTCCTTATCGATTTCAACATTTTTCCCGATAAATCCATTCATTATTCACCTCTATACAGCCAGTCAAGAATCAAATCAAATGATTTCTTTTCATCTGGTTTCGGTTTAAAGGCGTGATCTGCTCCTATAATTGTTTGAAAATCGACATATTTTGACGAGGAAGACCACTCCTTCGTGATGGAATACGGTAATTTTGAATCTTTATCTCCATGTATAACTCGAGTGGGAATATCGAGTTTTTCTATTGTTTCATAGGGATGCATAACATTCATTTCAATAACCATCTCCAATCTCATTTTGAAACTTTCTTCTAAAGTTATGTAACCTGTTTGTCTTAATTCTTCAAATCCTTTATTATTGAATAAATCCTTTGCCCATGGTAATATCGATTCAAAAAAAGTCTTACGATAATCTAGAAGTGGATTCAATAGAACTATCCTATCGGGTTTTATTTTTATGTGTGTTTGCAAATAAAGTAATAGAACACTTGCACCAAAGCTTGAAGCAACTACGAATATTCTCTCATAATTCATTAGTTTTGCATATTGGAGAACTGAATGAAGATCAATTATCATCCCACCAATTGTAACCTCTTTATCAGGAATTGGATTCTCACCGTGACCCCGAAAGTCAAACCGTATAACCTCAAAACCATGATTTAAGTGAAGTTCAGCTTGTCTAATAAATCGTCCTCGTTCATCTTTGTTTGAAAATATACCGTGGGCTAGGATAACGACACCACGATCTATTCTTTTACCGGAGTTCATATTGGACTTATGCAATATAGCGGGGATTTCGTAGCCGTCCACACTTGGAATCTTTATTCTAGTTTGTTTTTGCATTTTCATCATCTCCATGTTAACTTCATAATCTATATTACCCATCCAGATTTTTGCCCATGATTGCGTACAACGTTCTAAGTTTTTGCGACATCTGACCGAGCCAAAGGTGGGGGCAAAGCGTAAAAACCTTGTTATCGGAAGCTGCCCCAATCTTAAAATATCTTTATGAAACACTTACTTTCTTTTCTATTCATAAATCCTATTGTCTTATAAAATAAGTGTGCTTCTTTTCTTTTTACATTTGATGTAAATCTAATTCCACGACAATTATTTTCTTTAGCCCATTTTTCTATTTTTCCCATTAACATCTTTCCATATCCTTTTCTTCTATAATTTTGCTCAACAACAATACCTAGAATGTCAACGAGACGATCAAAAAATAATAGATAATATATTTGACCATGTACATATCCAACTACTTCGTTGTTTTCATTCTCTATTACATATATTCTATGATCTTTTAGCGTCATTATTTCCTTAAGATTTTTTTTTAATTGAAATGTTGGGTAACCATAACCAAGTTGACTTGAAAGCTTATGAATTCTTTCAAAGTCATTAACTAAAGCTTGTCGTAAAAACATAATCATTGTATAGATCTTCTATTATATAAATATCTTTTGTACTCTTGTTATGTTATCTGATGCGATTGCCAATAACTTGGTCATAACTTCATAAACTCTTCCTGAGTTGAACTTCCTTAGGCCTAAATTAGTCCTGTGGCTGAA
>JAUWWH010000241.1 GCA_030617005.1 Candidatus Bathyarchaeota archaeon
ATCTTTATACGTGTAATTTTCGACAATTCCTTGATCAAAATCTCTTATATAAGTCAAGTACGTTTTTTCTCCTACAGTATCTGCCATATGCTTAAAATAATCTCGATAAATGGTTCTCCTTGATAATCTGAATTTCTTTTCTGTTTGCATCTTTAACCTACTTTTTTGACTTTTTAAATTTAAAATTAGAATCTAGTTGTAATTATTTTTTTATCTTAGAAATTAATAAACCTTTCGATGTTTCTTAAATAGAAATTCTCTAAAACGTTCAAGGCATGTAAGCTATTTGATATCTCGAGTTACTAAAATAATAAAATTATAAAAAAAGATAGAATAAAATTATTGCTTACTATTAATCTTCTACGAGATGTTCTGTATAATCATGGTCGTATGAATACAAATGGAATTTGTTTGGGCTCAAGAGATAGTTTGGATCAACCGCTTTTTTCATATCCTTAAAGAATTGCATAAATTCAGGGGTATAAGCACCCGCTTCGACGATAGATTGACTAATTGACTCCCCAAGCCAATAGTGAGCACCCCCATACCGAACCTGATGCCGTATCTTTTTATGCCAGATATTCATCGTCACTTCGCGATTTTCATCAGTATTATCACCACCAAGTCCTCCTACTATGACACAATTTCCATTAGGCAGAAACATAAGGAAGGAGGCGAAAACGGGATATGGTGGATTCTTTGGTGGAAATTCTTTTGAATTGTTTATATTGAATTGTACTCCTTTTTGAACACTTTCATTTAGCCTAGAAATCGCAACTTTGTGGCACGTTGTACATGAGCTTTTAGGTGGGGCAGTAGAGATATACTTTTGAAAGAAATTAAACTCTTCTTTTAAGGTAAACTTCCAATCTTTTGATAGTACCATGTCTAAATCAATTTCTTGCCACTCAAATGGTCTAATGGTATCATCCTTCAACATAATCTTATCAACAATTTCAAGGTATACATCCAGGATTCTCTGATCGGTTGCTTCAAGAGTCACCGAAAATATTGGTCCTGTGACTTTTGGCATTCTTTTGGGTTTATTGTTTGCTTGAGCATATAACAACGTGGGTAAAATGAGTGGAGTAACCATTAAATCATTCAAACCGTCCCCAACTTCCTTCCTTAACTTATGACCTAACTCAAACACCTTATTATAATCATCCTTTAAAAGCATGTAATACCTTCGTGCTTTAAAGGGGGGGTCCGGGAACAGCCGTAAGAATGCTTTGCACTTAATGCCCATAGTCCCAACGTCCCCCATGAATAGGCCTGTAAAGTCTGGTGCGACACCGTATCGGCAGAAAGGTGTAGCATATTGGTTTGCTGCGGAACCTGTTCTCAATATCGTTCCTTTGGGGTCAGGAAGTACTACTTCAACTCCTAGGCAGATATCAGGCACTAAACCGTATTTCGTAGAACTAAATCCTACAGTGGCATTTGAAAGCCCTCCACCGATCGTTGCTGAGTAACCGCTACCTGGTCCAAGAATTCCTGTAGTCATCCCCTTTTTTTGTAATTCTGACAGCATGGAACCCCAAGTTATTCCACATCCTACAATACAGTAATAATCATCCAGATTAATTTCATGGATTTGATTCATTCGCGTGAGATCGAGTAAGATACCTCCTTTGGTCACAGAACCTCCTACCAAGTCAGCACCTCCACCCCTAGGAACCATGTGTATCTTGTATTTATTAGCTACTTTAACTATATGCGAGACTTCTTCTGTTGTTTCTGGTTTTACTATTATGTCAGCCCATCTATCTGGAAATGCAGGATCCACGTTTCTTGAATAAGCCGCTTTCATGAAGTCTTTATCGGATATAAAGTCTGATCCAAGAACATCTTCTATTTCTTTATACGCATTTTTAACTTTGCTAATTTTTAACACCCAATTTTTAAAAAAATATAATAATTAAAAGATAGATCTAATAACCTAATAAAAGTTACTTACTTAGAGTTGTCTTATAAGTAATTCGATTATTAAACTTTTATTGAATGTGTTTTAAACCAGTCTTTAATAACTTCAAACGATTTTAATCCTTGCGCTACATCTAAAGTAACTCTATACAATTCTCCTTCAAGTGGAGAAAATTCATACCCATTTTTATATAAAAAAATGTAAGCCAATAGGGAAGCAATCCTTTTATTTCCATCAGAAAAATAGTGGCTCTCTATAATTTCCTTATATAAAATAGTGACTTGATCCCAAATAGATGGAGCTTCTTTAAAATGAATACCCCATCTTACTTTATCAAGTGTAGACATAAGCCCTTGTCGATTCATTAATTGACCTACCTTGATTTGATCCTTAAATAATTCTTCGACATATTCGACTGTAGGAATCCAAATCACTAATCTTCACCAAGTTTTTTCCATTCTTCACCGTATTTTTTCATAAACTGTTTAACTATCTCTCGATCACGTTCTATTTCTTCTCTTGCTGCTATTTTTTCGCTTTCCAAATATTCTTTGTAATAATTCTGAATTAGAAAACGAACAACCTCAGCATCATTTTGTATTCCTAAGACAGATTTGATTATGTTAAATCTATTTGATAGACTGCCTCTTAACTCCGTATGTAATACTTTAGGTTTCTCTTTTTCCATTAATTTCACCGATATTTAATTTAAAATTTCATTTTCTTACAAGTTATTACAGATTATTATAAATTATAAAGTTTTGTAGTAAATTAGTTAAAGGTTAATAAAACAGAA
>JAUWWH010000051.1 GCA_030617005.1 Candidatus Bathyarchaeota archaeon
CAAGAAAAAGTTTCCAATCAGAGATAGGACATACAATTCTCTGAACCAGACTGCAACAGAAAAACTCAAGGCACTGTAAAGTGGTTGTTTCCGTACCGTGAAATAAATTCCTAACATGACAAAGAAAAGACTTGGTGCTTCTGTGAGTATAGTTGTCGTTCCTATAAGAACTGAAACTGTAAACATAGATGCCAGTGTCAAATATTTGTTACGTACTATTTTCCAAACCAAAAAAACAATCCCAAAAGAAAAAATGAATGACAGAAATGGGAAAACCGCCATAAACTTCCATACATTATCTAATCCTAATAAACTTCCGAAGCCTAATATCATAAGTTGAAATAAAACATAAGTTGGGTAGCGTAGTAACAACCTACCATTCCCAAAAAAGTCTGAAGTCGTCATATAAAAAAGTGCTTCATCAGGCAAAATAAAGCCAGAACGCAAACCATAAACAACGCGCACTATGGTTGCAGACAATAGAACAACAAGTGACAAAACTAAATGCCAATTCTCTTTCAGTTTCAGTCTTTGCATAGTCTCACCCCTGTTGTCAAGGGAAATATTCTGAAAGGAATTTGATCCGTTTTTTCTGATATAAATCCATTAACGTAATCCAAGAGTTTGCTTCCACGCAAGTCACGAAGATGTTCTTTATGTAAAAATCCGTTCTTCGTATGGTCAGAAGGTTTTTCTGGAGACCACTTCCAAAGCAATACTTTCAGTATCCACCAATTTCTATCATGGGGCAAAAGTGCTATCATTTTGCCGTCTTTCTTAAGAACTCGGTCTACTTCAATAATCGTTTCTTTCAACTCCGAAATATGTTCCAAAACATCGTGGAAGTGCACTTCAGAAAATATACCGTCTTTAAAAGGCAAAGCGTAAGAAATTGCTTTAATATCTGGTGTATTTACCACAAGACCTTCTTGATAATCTGGAAATGGGTCAATTCCTATACAGTTCTTTAAATGCTTCGTATATCGTTTATCGCCACATCCCACATCGAGTTTCAACTCATCAAAATTACTTGAAAGCGAAAGAATCAACTTCAACTTTATCCTTCGACTGATTTCACTTAGCAGATCTTTGTTGAACTTCAATTCTTTCTCGATGCCTCCTCTTCCCATGCCTTAACGCCTTTCGTTACTAGTGAAGGTTTCTTTAAAAAGAGTAGTATCATATCGTACACGAACCGCGAACTCAAGTACGGTCTTATTTTTTTGGAGAAGGGATTGTGCTTCGACATCAAATCTTTTCTTATCTCCTCTAACTCTTCCAACGTAAAATTGATTTCCATTTGTGGTTCATCGCAAGTCAAACTCGAACCTCTTATCCAACCATTCTGCATTGCTTGATCGTATATCACAGTCCCTTGATATGGAGTGAGATGCCAGACCCCAGTAAAATCTGGTTGAATACGCCCCAAAAGTTTATCAGTCAATTCAATATCCTCTCGTTCTTCTTCTGGGGATCCGATAATCACATTCGCGAACGTTTTTATTCCAACCTCTTTGCACATATCAAATGTCTTTATCGTATCTTCCACTCGAATGCTTTTGTTCAATGCCCTTAGAACCCTTTCACTCCCACTTTCCACCCCAAATCCTAATCCAACACATCCACTCCGCTCCATACTGGAAAGCATCGAATGATTAAGAGTACCAACTCTTGCCTGAGCAAACCATCTCAAATCGAATTTCTTAAGAACCCTACAAATCGCAAGAACTCTTTTTTCATTCAACGTGAATGTATCATCGACCAAATGCAATCCTTCAAGATTTTTATATGTGGATATCAATTCTCTTATCTCTGATTCAACGTATTCTTGAGAGTGATAACGCACCTTCGCTCCGAACATTTTATATTTTGAATTTATACAGAAATTGCAAGCGAAAGGGCATCCTAATGACGTCATAATCGTAGTCGCCCGACTCCAAAGAAATGGGACAACAGTATCGTGTTTCAAATACCAATCCATATCTATTAAGTGTCTTGCTGGAAAAGGGAGACAGTCCAAATTCTGAAACATTTCGCCTTGAACAACACCTTTCTGAATCCCCTCCTCGATTATCCTCAACATTGCTCTTTCTCCCTCTCCAACCACAGCAATGTCTATATCCGGCTCTGAAATTACTTCATCTGTCGCTACAGTGGGATGAACGCCTCCAGCAACAATGATCGTATCTGGTTTTTGCTCTTTGACTTCTCTTGCTATTTGCTTGACTTTTGAAAATTGATTACTCATGAATCCAATCCCAGTATAAGAAGAATCAGAAGTATATTCTTCAGAACGATCTATAACTTTGACTTCAACTCCGAAATGTTCTAGATAACTTGCTACATATAGCAAACCAAGTGGAGGCATCCTTCTTGATGTCGTTGTAGGATTAATAAGGGTGACGTTCAATGTGAAAACACTACCCCCTGTCTCAGTCGATCAAAAGAACTTAAGAAATACCCCAACCCTATTTTCCAATCTGATGGAGTCTTAAGAACTCTTAATGCGTTAATCAACAACCACTTCCCTGTATAGATTTCCTTATAGACTCTTCGTCTTAGTTTATCCAATTCTTCAGGAGTTAACTCCCCTAATTGGATGCTTAGAATATCAGTTGGTACACATGACATTCCTCTCCAATCTATTTTCTCCGGTAATTTTTCTGCTTCCACAGCCTGTTTCCATAAGGTTGTTCCCTCATAGACAGTTACAGGATTCAACTGAAATCCAGTAGGTCTCGCTTTCTTTATAAATTCGACAGTCTCCATAATCTGTTCCTCAGTCTCGTGAAGATATCCCATCATACAAGAAGCATAGCTTTTTACACCAGCCTCATGAAGAATATCTATACTTCCATAATTGTCTTCCACAGTCGTATCCTTCTTAGACATATCAAGCATTTCTTGCGAGGTAAACTCTATTCCTATACTACTTCCATCTAAACCAACCTCGTGTAGTCTTTTGAAAAAATTTATTCCATGTTTACATATTAGATCGGCTCTAGAATTGATATACCACTTGAATTCGAGCTTCCTTTTCTCTATTTCATCTGCAATCTCAAGACACCAATTCTCACCAACTTCAAAAGTGTTATCAAAGAAAGAAATCCTCTCTACACCTCTTTTCTTTACCAGATATTCTAACTCCTCCCCGATCAATTCTGGACTTCTGGAACACCAAGGCTGGTTTTGATCTATACAAAACGCACAACGATAACCACACCCTTTAGATCCTCTCACAACAGCCCATGGACTAAACCACTTCGTCCTCGTATAGAATCTTCTGAAATTATCTACCATATTCCAAGGAGGACTTGGAATGTCTAAAGTCTTATAACTTTCATCAGAAACAAACTTGTCTTGTCCTAATGGCTCGTCGAATTCCAAAAGCAATTTGGGAATTAAGTATTCGTAATGATAAGAACTAACGTAAATATCAAAATCTGGGCACTCTCTTAATACTTTCTCTGGAACGTGATGGAGATTCCAGTTGAGCATCATAGTTTTAATTCCGAACTTATTAGCAATTTCTACGATTTTTATATCGTAAAAGAAAGTGGAAGGAATGGATCTAAAAATAATCCAATCAAATTTCTGTCCTATCAAATATGAGTTCAAGTAGGACCAATCTAAATCTAAACCATTCATATCTAACAACCCAACATCAAATTCCTCTTCTCGCAAAACTCCTGCTAAGTAAATTAGTGATGTTGGGGGATGCACGCAATCTCGGTCCGCGTTCTCGCAGCGATCTTCACGAATAACCGGGATGCCTTTGTAACGGGGTGGATTGACGAGTAACACTCTCAAATCATCATCACCAACCCCACAGTTGTAACAACAATACCTACAATCTCCTTTATTGTATATTCCTCTCCAAATATGAAATGCCCCGAAAGAACCATCAAAATTAAGGATAAAGGAATGGATAAACTCCATACAATTCCGCTTTTTCCTTTACTTAGCGGACTCATTGTCATAATCCTACTTGCCAAATTTATCAGTAAACTGAAGAATACTACCCACCCATATTTTGTGAAAAACGCTTTCATTAGGAATTCTTGACTAAAAAATGAACCGAACGAAAGTTTCCCAAACCCATCCGTTCCTATCTTAAATAAAATGTTCCCCAGTGTACCAATAAAAGTTATTATCAGAACTTCTAAGAAAATCTCTATCGAATCGTTCATTTTAATACCTCCATATAGACATCCTTTGTTTGTTTAGCAATGTCTTCCCAGTTAAAATTATTTTTTATATGCTTGTATGCGTCCTCTGCCAATTGTTCACATAGTTCTGGGGTATTACTTAGTAGCTTCATTTTCTCTGCAAGCTCTGATACATCTCCAGGTTTGAATAGTATGCCAGTTTCTCCATCTATGACGAGATCTTTGACAGCGGGAATATCAGAACATATGACTGGGCATTTGGCGGCCATCGCTTCCATGACTGTAATGGGGCCAGTTTCATAAACACTAGCACAAACAAACATCTTAGCTGTTTTGTAGAGGTTGATTACATGCTCTCGTGGACGAAACACCTCTCCAAAACGTGATACTCGTAATTTAACTTTACACGCTGCTTCAAAGACATCTATAAAGTGTTTACGGACTGCTTCTCTTCCACCTGTCAGAATAAATTCAGCTCTACTGACATGGATGACATCAAACTCCTTTGTATTTATCCCATTATAAATTACACATATTTTACTAGCTGGGATATTGTAAGCACCAATAAGTTCTGTTTTCAGTATTGGATTGACTACAATTATTTTGTCGGCTGTTTTTAGAGTTCTCCTTTCTAAGTACTCACCAATTCTGAATGTTAATGAATCTTCATATTTACGTTCGGTTTTTATAAGTGTATGCACTGTGACTATTTTTGGGACATTAGTATTTCTGGGAGAATAAGGAGATCCTTGAACGTGAATGATATCGTACTTCAGACTAGCAAATGAGCCATGCATCGCTGTCATGAGATCGTATTTCCCTGTGAATAGAGATACATGTACGTCTTCACCTTCGAGATTCCCGGATAAGTGTTTTGTATGCTCTCCTGCACCCCAGCAAAGTTCTCTGCAAACCATCTTTACTCTCACCTTCTGAGTTCACCTCTATAATAGATGCTGTAGAGCGCTATTATGGTAACTGTCCGCGACAGCCAAAAAGGAATATTACTAATAAGACTATGCACATTCCAGAGATTTGCTCCAAAAACCTTTATACGAACACCAAGCATAGCACAATTGAAGATCGTCATGAGAAGAAGAACTACGATATTTGTGTATGAAACCTTAATTCTTATGTCACTTATGAGTAATAGTAGAGGAATTATGTATACTGTGTGAAGAGGAAACGCACCATCAACATATCCCCTGTAGGCTATAGTGTAGAGGATTATAGGTATCTCCCAAATTCCTGACGCAGCGAAGGCTAACGCGACTGATAGGGATAAGGATTTGACGTAGTCATATTTACGCATGAACACAATAATACCAAGGGAGACTGCCACACAGTAGAAGAGAATAAGAGAGGACGATATAACAATGTCGATGCGGAAGTAATAGAATATCAGGCCAGAAATCAATAATACACAAAGTGTTGGATATTTGAGTGGATCGAATTTATTTGTGTTTGTACGCATTAAGATTGGAGACATTACTGCAAGTAGATGGAGCAAGGTGTTTAGGAAATTAAACATACTAATCAATACACTCACCCCAGTCAACAAATCTCCTTATCATGTCATCACCACACAAGTACTCGCGGATCGAGCCGTAGGGGAGCTTTCATCTTTCGACGATCTATGTATGGTAGAAAATACCCAAAATCAGTAATTTTCATGAGTGCCCAGAATATGTTTCGATTCGGATCGCCTGCTGAAAAACCTAAGTCCTCAAGCTCCATCATCACCCAAAACCCAGTTTTCCACAGTCCGACGTACGCCACGACCTTAAATACCACGAAAATGAGTACTATCACCAGCGCCCACTTGGAGGGACTGTACCTGTTTAGCATGCCATGCTTATTGTCCAGTCTCTCCAAGAGGATGCAGATAATAACGATCCCGACTATGAGAAAGGGAAAGTTGCCATGACCCCTTATCAGGTAGCTGTTCAGCGTCCATACAATTGCACCTAAGTAAACGTAGAACATTACAAACGTAAGAGCAATAATAAGTCTAGTTAGTGGGAATAAATAGCCCATTAATAAGTAATGAAGCAGGAAAGAACAGCATATGAGTATTATTGTGAGCTTGTGTACGCCGAATATACTGAGAGGGCCAAACATAGTGAGAGGGACGTGGTCATATAACCCAAATAGTTTAGTGTCTCCGACCGAGAAAAGGAGTGAGAAGATTATAAGCGCTGAGGGAATTATCAGAGCGGTGTAGTGAACGACCCTACCGAGGACTTCATCCCTGTCTGTCCACCAGTTGTTGGGCTGTGTTACTTACTAACCCTCCTCTTGTAGAAGCATACACGACACATCCCATCATAATACTGAGCTTCTGGTTTGGTTATTCCTATCCCGCACTCGGAACATCTACCGGACGGTTCTTCGGTTATTGTTGCCATGTTATACACTCTCCCTGCTACCAATGCACGAAATGAGCATTGCCGACAACTTAC
>JAUWWH010000220.1 GCA_030617005.1 Candidatus Bathyarchaeota archaeon
CCCCGATCCAAACCCTAAAAACAGATTCACTGACAGAGCTGTCATTCCCGGGGAACCCCCCAGTGCAATAAATCCACCTTTGGGCTGTAGATTTCACCCAAGATGTCCTCACAGGTTTGAACCATGTGATGGAGAGGAACCGCCACTCAAGAAGACTTTGAAACACTTTGTCGCATGCTACCTTTTCTAACTAACAGAAAGTAACTTACTCAAGATCACTTAATGATTTTCACCATTGAATCCTTTATTAGTTACTTATTCCAACTTCAGTCTCGAATTTACGTCAAATGAAGAATCTGGAAATCTTAGAATAGTGAAACCAGAGTGACCCCAAATCATTATATATGTATTACTGATTTGTAAGTCGTATGGAGATACTAACCGTAATCATACTTCTTATCGGTGGATTATTTTCCGGAGTCATAAACACTATCGTTGGTGGTGGATCATTAATTTCAGTTCCTCTCTTAATCGCTTCAGGATTACCAGTACACCTCGCTGTTGGAACAAACAGGTTTGCGATGGTTTTCAATACAGGAGTTGGAGCAATAGATTACCATAACAAAGTAAAATATAATATTAAATTAGCATTATTCCTCGCATCATTTGCTTCAGTAGGGTCATACTTAGGCGCGAACATCGTTCTCCAAATCGACGAAAAACTACTCGAGTACATCATCGGGGGTTTAATGCTGATTTTAGGTGGAGTAATAGTCTATAAGAAAAAACTTGGATTGGAAGAAAGAAAGATCACTTTAACTAAAAGAAATTATCTCATAATTATTCTACTAAGTTTTCTATTAGGAATTTATGGGGGTTTCTTTGGAGGTGGAGTCTCTACCATGTTCACATTCGTATTCATCTCCTATTTCGGTAAAAATTTTATTAAAAGTGCTGGAATAACGAGATTCATAGTCTGTATCCTTTCAATGGTTGCAGTAATCAGTTTCACTCTTAACAATAGTATTGACTTCTTTTTTGGCACAATTCTTGCGATAAGTTTTATTGCAGGAGCCAAGATCGGTGTTAAGCTAGCGTTAAAAGCTGGCAACGTCTGGATGAGGAGACTATTCGTAGTTTTAGCTGTGATATCTTCAATAAAATTATTCTTCTTCTAAGAACGGTTAACTTTCCAGAAAAAACTATGTTACTGTGAGAATGAATAATTTTCTCAACTAACCCCCACTTTACCGAAGATCTGGAATACTTCAAGTTTGAAGTGGGATCAGGGTAAGTGCTCGGAGTAATATGCTATAATGAATCATATAAGGCGTGTACGCAACAGGTATGCTTAGAAAAAGTTAACAACCCATATTATTACGTGCTTAACGTGTCATATGTGAAATAGGCTGCCCTGTTTACCGTAAAACTTCCTCTTCAACCATTTTATTTATAAATAGAACGAATAAGCCCCAAGTATATTACGTTTTAAAAGTGTTATTACACTTTTATAGTGTAACGCTTATGGCGTAATGTTATTTATAACAGTCCTGCTAAGAAGTTTAAGACTGTTAAAGATGTTTTCAACACTCGATTCAAATTCTTTTGGTAATGCAATCAACAAGTATTAACACATTCTCAATTAAAGTACACATCATCCTTGTTTTTCGATACAAATGCATACTCTACTGGAAAGAAATACAGAAATTTTATATTCCGAAAAATGAGAAATGATGACGCAGATCTGTGAATAAAAAATATTTATTGGCTTTACATATTTAACTTAACACTCAAATGGAGGTTATATCCCTTTGACTACAAGTAATAATACGAATAGACGCTTAGCTGTTTTTGACGTTGAAGGTATAATACTTCCAAAAAGACAATTTCTCCTCCTTCAAGCCACAAAAACACTGAAGATTAATAAAATGTTACTCGTTCTGCTTCTAGGTTTTCTCTACGAACTCGGGATTTATCCTCTTGCTAGAGCTTTAAGAGGAATCTATCAATTATTCAACGGAGTCTCCCAAGTAGAGTTTTATCAAACCTTTAATTCAATTCCAATCATACCGGGAGTTCGACTGGTTTTCCAAAAGCTAAAAGAAATGGGTTATCAAATCGTACTCATTAGTTCAGGTATCCCAGATTTCCTTGTAAAAGAACTTGCGACTAAATTAGATGTTGATTATGCGTATGGTCTGAAACTGGAAGTTATAAATGGAATTATCACAGGAAAGATCGGCGGAGATGTTATTAAAGAAAATGGAAAAGCTCTGGTCTTAGAAAAACTCCTAAAGGATGAACAATATTCAAAACATAATTGTATTGCAATCGTGGATGACCGGAATAATCTTCCACTATTCCGTCTATGTGAAAAAACTATTGGATACAATCCAGATACAATTATAACTGCGAAATGTGATTATGCTATCAAAGGCGAGCTTCAAGACATAATTCCATTCTTTGATCCAACCGTAAAAACTCTGACAATTCCATATACTAGAAATGACATTTTCAGAGAAATTATCCACCTGGGAAGTTTTCTCATTCCCATTCTTTCTCAATTTCTCAATATAAATAGATACACTATAGCAATTATCATCCTAATAACTACCAGCCTATATACGATATCTGAACTCATGCGTAGAATAGGAACTAACTTCCCCCCATTTACTACACTGACCAATATGGCCGCAATGGGAGATGAAAAATGGGGATTTGCGTTTTCCCCCCTATTTTTCGCTCTCGGTATTTTCCTATCCCTCACATTATATCCAAAAAAAATAGGATTTGCGGCCATTACCATACTAACCTTAGGAGATGGAGCTGCCAAGATCATGGGAAAGAAATTCGGTACAACATATTTCCCTTACAATAAAGCAAAAAAACTCGAGGGAACAGTAGCAGGTATTATTGCATCAACCATCGGATGTCTTCTATTCGTATCACCTCATAAAGCGTTAATAGTATCCACAATTAGTATGATTGTGGAGAGCGTTCCTTTACCGATTAATGACAA
>JAUWWH010000250.1 GCA_030617005.1 Candidatus Bathyarchaeota archaeon
CCCACAGAGGATGTTATGTAGCAAACTCCTCGAGATCCAAAGGAAGGAGTACTACATGGAATGATTATATTCATAGTTGTGTATGTTGTTCTGCAATCTGGAACGACGATTGTAACTTTTTGTTGGAAATACTTCTTAACTGGAGGTTCTTTAGAAACTCTAGATCCGTTGCTTTTATGCATGCTTGTATTTTCGAGTTAGTTGTTGTATGGAACTGTCGATCAGAAAGGCGAATGTATTTAAGGTTGGTTTCTTATCCAATAAGTATCTGATCGTAGCTGTGGTTGCATCACTCCTGTTAAAGATCTCATTATATTACATACCGTTTTTTCGGATCATGTTTCACACTGTTCCATTGGGCTTCTACGATTGGGTCTGGATTTCCTTCATCTCCAGTTTGGGATTCACCATCTTGCCAGAAATCTTTATGAAAAAAAGAAAAAAAAGGGGATTAGTATCACTAACCTTGAATGTGAGTTATCTCTAAGCTACTTCTTTTAAAAATAAAGGAATGATGGTATGTAGTACTTTCATATCAGAGAAGAGATTGATAAAAAAAATTGTAAAGATGAATAACATCTTATCTAATTATACTTGGCGTCCATTTTCTACCGGGAAAAGAGCGATAAATATCTTTTATAGATATATTAGCTAATATATTACCAACAGAAATGTGATCAAAGTAATTATAATGAAAAATACAGTAGACTCCAAACTATCTTTTTAAGTAGAACAAGATATTGTACACGTAATGTCTAGAATGATAGATAGATCTAATAACCTAGCAGAATGGATTGAGACAATTATTAAATGGTTTATTAACGAGTCACCAAAAAATACCCTTAAAAATGATGAAAATGAGAAAGCATGGGCTAAACCTTTAGTAGGCTTTTCAAGCGGAGCTGATTCTCTTTACCAATTCTATAAGAAAGATATTGGCGTATTTTACCTATTACCTTTAGAAATCTTTAATTATACTTTTCCAAAAGAAAAAATTGAATCAAATCAGCTGACTGTGATAAGTTGGATATTACCACAAACCGAATTGACTAAATCTGAACACCGAAAGCAGACGAAGTTTCCTACTGATAGATGGGCACGAGCTCGTATCTTTGGTGAAGAGGTCAATGATGAACTTCGCAAATATGTAGTTTATACCCTGCATGAAGAGGGCTATGCTGCTATAGCTCCCATGCTAGCCCCTCTGTGGAAGGGGAAGATATCAGTTAAATATGGGAATGCGTCCACCTGGTCTGAGAGACATGCAGCCTATACCGCAGGTCTCGGAACCTTCGGTTTATGCGATGGACTGATCACCTTAAAAGGGAAAGCGATGCGCTGTGGATCGGTAATCGCTAAAATCGATATACCCCCCTCTGAAAGAAGTTACAGTGACCATCACGCTTATTGTCTTTTCTATTCAAAAGGAACATGTGGGGAATGTATAACCCGCTGTCCAGCTGGAGCTATCTCTAAAGTAGGACATGATAAAATAAAATGCTCAAAGTATCTGAATATGACCCGACAATATGTGAAAACCTATTATGGCTTCAAAGGTTATGGTTGTGGATTGTGTCAGACAAATGTACCCTGCGAATCAAGAATACCGACCTAGCAGAATCTATCAAATCACGTTGTTTAATTCTTTAATTGAGCTAAGCTTTTTTCTTTAAGAATGATAATTTCGGTATCATTTAAATAGGAAAAGGTATCAACTATTTAAGATCTAATGACTTGAAGGAATGAAACTTGAATGTAACACCAAATGTAGTATATATTGGAAGGAATCCACCCATGAGCTATGTGTTATCTATCTTAACCGCTTTCGGTAATCAAACTGTCAAAGATGTCGTTTTAAAAGCAAGGGGAAGGGCAATTACAACTGCAGTTGACGTCGCTGAAATCTCTAGAAATAGATTCATGAAAGAGCTAAATGTGAACAAAATTATCATCGGCACTGAGGAATTACCGCGAGACGGAGGAGGAACTAGAGCAGTTTCAACTATAGAGATTACCTTGAACCGTGCTCTTCCCGAAAAGAAGGCTGAACAGAAGACGAATGAGGAAAAAGTGGAAGAGTAGCACCCCCTTTATGAATGAATCGTGAGATTTTTCCCTAGAGTTTCTCGGGTGTAATTGCTTTATACCACCTATTAGGGAATTCTTTAGTGGTTACCCCCATCTTTTTTATTAATTAATCTTTACATTACTTGGATTGTGTATGTAATGAAAAAAATGTTTAAAACTCTCCTTCTTAAGACGAATAAGAAGTTAGAAATATCTGACATTACACGAGACATCGTTACAATTGTTAATGAAAGCAACATTAATAATGGCTTAGTGAATATTTGGGTTCCACATACCACAGCAGGTTTAACTGTAAATGAGCATGATCCGTATCTGTGGAATGACATATTATCAACTATGATGAATATCGTTTCCCCAAAGCTAATTATCACCGCAATGCAAAGTATAGGTACTTATCTCGAGAACAGAATGCACACGCACATATTTTAAGCAGCATAATTAAGCCTTCTTTGTCGATACCTCTTAACGAAGGAGAAATGATATTAGGTACTTGGCAATCCATTCTTTTTTTCGAATTTGATGGTCCCCGTAACCG
>JAUWWH010000216.1 GCA_030617005.1 Candidatus Bathyarchaeota archaeon
AAAGCTGAGACTGGGTAAGTGTCACTGTAGCGACCATACGAGTTAGTGGTTGTCGTTCGATAGAATGTTGATCCATCAGGTTTCTTGTAAGTTAATGTAACAGTTCTCATTGATAAAGAAGGATTAATAGCACCCGAAATAGTCACAGAACTACCAATATTTATTTCAGATAGTGAAGACGAACATGAAATAGTTGTTGAAATATCACTTGCAGGGTGATAAACATAAAGAGTCCACGTATATGGGTTGAATTCGTTCTGATAATTACTGATTACAGCAAAGCCTTTGTTTAAAAGGGCTTCATTAACGTTTAGAAGATATGTTGAATTCCATCTAACATAAATTATGCATATAAATCTGTCATATGGACCCAACTTTTCATCCTTATCGATGTAAACTAGCTTATTATACACTAGGGAACTTAGATAATTTTTAGAATCATAATATCCAGCTTCCCCAGTTTCGGGGCAATCTATGTCAGCTAACCGAATCCTACCAAAATTAGATACATCAATAGTATCCCCATCGATCACCTTAGTAACATAGCCTTGTGCATCAATCTCTATAGAGGAGGAACTATACACCACTAAAATTTTAGACAGTCCCAAAGTAACGAATAAGAAGAGCAGGAAAAATTTTCTTTTCAACTTACTATTACGTTATAGCATTCTCAGTTTTACTTTTTGCCCTTCGAGTCCAATCTTAACTTTTATTATTTGATTGCATTAAAGATAATTATCTAGATTTATCGAATTGAGAGTCACTTCAGAGTATAATCTTGGAAAGCTTTATACGGAATTGATTAAGGAGTGGCATCCAACCAAAAACAAAAGTTTAACTCCTTACCAAGTTACTTCAGGAAGTGGTAAGAAAGTATGGTGGAAATGCAAGCAAGGACATGAATGGATAATGGCGGTAAAAGAGAGAAAGAGAAGGACTAGGTGTCCAAAATGCTATATCGAACGTAAACGTTCTAAATGAGCAAAATCTTTTTAGTGCTTAGCAAGGGTTTTACTTTGAAACCGTGAAATGTAACCATGAACAGTATCAAACCTGTATCGAGAATTTTTCCTTTAACGACCTCGCAAGAGAGCGTCTTGAAAAGAAGCTTGACTTAGACCTTGCAGATATTAGGAAACTCAACATAAAAGATGACTTCATCATTACTTTGAGTAATGGAATTACAATACACGTTCCTTTAGAAGAGGTTGATATTGTTGCGAGACCAGCGTGTTTGACATGTTCTGACTTCGCAAATGAGTATGCGGACGTCTCTGTGGGTGGTTTAGGATCTTTGGAAGGATATACTACAACAATGGTACGAACAGATAAAGGAATGGACATTTACAGAAATGCTCTACAGCAAGGATACATAGAGGAAGTTGATTATAGAAACATTGATGAGAGAAAGATTTCTAAAACCAAGATGTTGGCAAAAATAATTGCATTTTCTAATAGAAAAAAGTTACGTGCTGAAATGAAATTGAGAAAAGTAAGGGGCTGAATTTTTGAGGTCAAAAAATAGTTTGCCCATACTTATTATAGGTGGGGGTATTGCAGGGATTCAAGCTGCTATTGACCTTGGTGGTATGGGTATTAAGGTTCATCTTATTGAGGAAAAACCTAGTATTGGCGGTAGGATGGCTCAACTTGATAAGACTTTTCCAACAAACGATTGTTCAATCTGTATTCTAGCTCCAAAGATGGCTGAATGCTTTAGACACCCAAATATCACATTACATACTTACTCAGAAGTAAAAGAAGTGACTGGTTCATTGGGTGATTTCTCCGTAAAAGTTCTCAAAAAAGCGAGATTTATCAAAGAAAAGGAGTGTGTTGGGTGTGGAGAATGTGCTGCAAAGTGCCCCGTAAGAGTTCCTGATGAGTTCGATATCGAATTAAGAAGAAGGGAAGCCATTTACATGTACTTCCTCCAGGCTCTTCCAATGATAATGACTATTGATAAAGATCACTGCTTATATTTTACTAGGGGTGTCTGTAGAATATGTGAACGAGTCTGTACAAGAGATGCCATTGACTTTGAACAGAAAGATAGAGAGATAGATCTGAAGGTCGGAGCTATCATTGTTGCTACTGGTTTTGATCTATTTAATCCCGTCAACATCTCAGAGTATGGATATAAAAGATACAGGAACGTGGTTTCAGCTCTTGAGTATGAAAGGCTCATCTGTGCCTCGGGACCGACTGGGGGGCATTTACTGAGACCTTCCGATAGAAAACCTGCTGAGAAGATCGCATTTTTACAATGTGTTGGTTCCAGAGATGTTAAAAATAATCAATACTGTTCCACAATCTGTTGTATGCATGCTACTAAGGAAGCGATTTTGGCAAAGGAACATGATTCAAATGTTCAATCCTTCATTTTTTACATGGATATGCGGGCTATAGGTAAGGGTTTTCAGAAATACATCTCAAGAGGTGAGGCGGAGTATGGGATTAAATATGTTAGAGGTAGAGTGACCAAAATTACTGAAGATTCAGCGGAAAACCCGATTATTTGGTTTGAAGATACTCAGGATTCCGCAATAGGAAAGATGAAGATGGATTTGACAGTTTTAGCTACGAGCTTTATTCCTCGTCGTGGACGTGTAGATTTGGCAGAGATTCTTGGGGTTGAGTTAGATGAGTACGGATTTTTCAAAGTAAATGATTTAACACCCTTGTCCACGTCAAAGCCTGGAATATACATTTGTGGTTGTTGTAAAGAACCAATGGATATTCCAGACTCTGTTGCTCAAGCGAGTGGAGCAGCAGCTGTTGCTGCTGAGGTTATAATGGGGGTTAAAGGGTAATGAATGCGGTTAGAATTGGTGTTTTCATTTGCCATTGTGGGACAAATATTGGTGGGTTCTTAGACGTTAAATCTCTAGTAGAATATGCTAAGGATCTTCCAAATGTAGTTTTTTCTAAAGATAATCTATACACTTGTTCTGAAGCTGGGCTAAATGATATTAAGGATGCAATTACTGGGCAAAAGTTAACGCGTGTGATTGTGGCTTCTTGTACTCCGAGAACTCATGAAT
>JAUWWH010000003.1 GCA_030617005.1 Candidatus Bathyarchaeota archaeon
AAATAAGAAAATGTTAGTATTCACTTTCTTTATTAACTCCATTCTAGCAATTGCTAGCGGGTTAATTCTGGATACATGGATTTTACCATCTGTGTCGTCTCTCACTTTGTTCAGAAGGCTTTTAGGTACACCTTTTTAATGGAATGCAAACGTCAATCACAGTTTTCAAGTCGTAACCTCCGTTTACCGTGTAAGTAACCTACAATAGTGTGAGGTTTAAGATGTATAAAACTATGAATTAATGTTTTTACATAATTGTAGTCGGGTAAGTATGCTCTTGCTACTCCCTGTAAATATTGTTTTCTTGGAGTCAATCCTGGACGGAGATGTAATGTATTAGTGTGAGGAATATATTTTACACTCCAATCAGCTTTCTCCGTACGTCGACAAAACTCATCATACTCACTAATACTGTCTGCTAATCCCCCAATCTCTTCCATCATTTTTCTACGGAATGCATAAAAACCTGTATGTCGTGCTTCTTTACGGACGTGTTGGATAATCATCTTATAGATGTTATCGTAGGTTCCAATAAATCTTAACCATGGAGAAAATAGATCATAATTGAGGTAGTGAAAGCATACTGTACCAACTTTCTCATCGCTGAAACTTTTTTGAATGATGGATGGTAATTCCTTGTCTAATACTAAATCTGCACCGACAGCACAAATAATGTCGCTACTTGCTTTATTGAATCCATATTGAAATGATTCTGCAGTGTAATATTTCCACTTATGTTTACTCAAGGTAAGTATTTTTACGTCTGGAAGGACGGCCCGTATTATATGCTCACTTTTATCAGTACAATTATCTAGTACAAATATGATTTCTGATACTTGGTTCTTAATCTGCTTTAATGAGGATAAACTATAGGGCAGATATACTTCTTCGTTATGTACTGGAACTACAATACTAATCTTCATCTCTACCCTCCTCAAATTATACAATGTAACAAAAAATTAGAAAATTACGGATTATTGATTATAATGTCTGATCGTCCACAAAATCTCATTCTCTAAATATTTTTCCAGTTCATTTTTTCTTCACTGTTTATCTTTATTCTTAAAGAGGAAACCCTATATAAACTGTTGAATCACTAACAGAAAAAATCTTTATTTTTTCCTGATTTCATCATGAGATAGACATCACATTTTATATATCCAATACTGTGCTTTCTTAGAAAGAAAAACCTTAAATCTTTGAATGTGAGTCGTCTTTTTGTTCATAAAAAGATAAATGTATTCGGTGGTTAATTTGGAAAATAAGAATCAAAGTTTGACAAGTATAACTTATATATGTGTTCGATGTGAGAACTTGATAAGCGTTGATCAACTTTCTCTGATGATTGAAGTGAAGTGCCCTAATTGTGGATTTAGGGTTTTAAGAAAAACTCGCCCACCTATAGTTAAAAGGGTTAAAGCTCGCTAAATGAAGGAAATCAATCAGAATTATTCTTAAACATCACTTATTAGGCTACTTGTGAAACTCTTTTTTTACTTATTTATATAGAAGATTTTCAAGGATATGTGACAATAAAGCAAGTCAATCAACAGTATTTGATTATATTAACACAGGGATTGATCGTATCATGAGTGAAAAGAGTAAATTTGATAAAGTATCTGATCTCGCTTTCAGGAGAGGCCTTTACTTCCCAAGTGCTCACATTTATTCAGATTCGTTAGCTGGTTTCTGGGATTATGGGCCTTTAGGTGTAACTTTAAAGAGGAGAATAATAGATCTTTGGAGGAAGACAATCGTCAAGAGAGATGAGATGTTAGAGATCGATGGTTCACAGATATTGCCAGAGAGTGTATTTAAAGCGAGTGGTCATCTTCAAAGCTTTGTTGATCCATTAACAGAATGTAAAGATTGTCGAGTAACCTTTAGAGCGGATAGATTAATTCAGAGAAGGCTGGAGAAGTTGATTCCTGAAGCTCTTCCCTCTAAAGAGTTGGATAGTTTAATCTTGAAGAATGGGATAGTGTGCTCCGAATGTGGGGGTGAATTATCTAAAGTTTTTAAATTTAATATGATGTTTCGATTTTCTGCGGGTCCAAAACTAGGTAATCAAGTTGCACTCAGACCAGAAACATGTCAAAGTATCTTCCTTGATTTCTTGAGAGTCTATAAAACGATGCGGGTAAAGCTTCCTATAGGTATAGCCCAAGTTGGGAAATCCTTTAGGAACGAGATCTCACCAAGACGGAATCTGATAAGACTTCGAGAACTCACACAAGCTGAGATTGAGATTTTCTTTAATCCAAAAAATATTGAATCTTTTACAAAATTCGATCAGATAATGGATGTTACGTTAAGATTTTTACTTGTAAATGATCAGGAACTAGAGTTAACTGCTGAGGAAGCTGTAAAGAAAAAAATCGTTCAGAATAAACTCGTTGTCTACTATTTAGTTTTACTAAAACAGTTTTATGAACTAGTGGGCATTAACCCACAAAATATTCGTTATAGAGAATTACACGACGAAGAAAGACCTTTCTATGCTCAATCAGCTTGGGATCTAGAGATCAAGACGAGTCTGGGTTGGTTAGAGGTCGTTGCTAATCATTATCGTACTGATTATGATTTAAAGGTTCATTCAAAAGGGAGTAAAACTGATTTGATGATACTTGATAACGGTGAGAAGATCATCCCTTGGGTTTGGGAAGACTCGATGGGAATCGATCGAACTCTCTTTGTTGCTCTTGATGCTGCATACACTGAAGAGAAAAAACGCATTTTTTTAAAACTACCAAATTATTTAGCTCCAATACAAGTAGCAGTTTTCCCTTTAGTAGCTAAAGACGGGTTAACGGAAAAAGCGAGGACATTATATGATATGCTAAAGGTCGAGTTTGATACTTTTTTTGATGAGAAGGCTAGTATTGGAAGGAGATATTATAGGGTAGATGAGATAGGTGTTCCCTATGCCGTTACAATTGACTACGATACATTGAAGGATGAAACTGTAACTATTAGAGATAGGGACAACAAAGAACAGATTAGAATCAAGGTAGGTGGATTGAAGGATTGGTTGAAATTAAGGTTAAATTTTATTCCACCAAACCAGTAAAGGAAAGGACTGTTTAAGCTTTTTTACTTTATTTATCTAATTGGAATTCTGTGTGCAGGGATCTAACGGTTTTAACTCCATCTGTTTCTTTGATAACGAAAGATATGTTCAACTCTGAAGAACCTTGAGCGATCATTCTGATATTAATGCCTTCATCAGCAACGGCTGTAAACACTCTGGCAGCTACTCCCGGTGTTCCCTTCATATCAGCACCAACAATAGCGATTATGCAAACGTCTTTCTCAGTGGAGATTCCTCTTACATTCCCGCTACCGAGAAGAGCTAACTCTAATGTGTTTGTAACTGCATCTACTCTATCATGTGGAATAATGAAGGAGATATTTGCTTCGGATGAGCCTTGGGAGATCATGAGAATGTTAACATGATTTTCCCCCAATATTCCAAAGACTTTAGCAGCGATACCTGGAGTTCCAGCCATGCCTGCACCGCTCACTGTTATCAAAGCTACATCCCTTATTATTGCAATAGCTTTAGCTATGTCTACTGATTTGACACTTTGATTCTTCTCTATCAATGTACCTTTTTCTGGATTGAATGTGTTCTTGATGTGTACACAAATTTCCTTGTTAGCCGCTGGTTCTAAAGCTTTAGGATGCAGTCCTTTCGCTCCAAAGTAAGCCATTTCCATGGCTTCAACATAGGAGACAGTTGGAATAGTCTTAGCTAATGGTTCGATCTTAGGATCAGCCGTCATTAAACCGTCAATATCTGTCCAAATCCATATTTCATCCACGTCTAAAGCTACACCGAGAATCGTAGCTGTGTAATCGGAACCTCCCCTACCCAATGTTATTGTCGTACTGTCCTGAGTATAGGCAATATATCCTGTTACAACTGGTATGGTCCTCTCTTTGATTATTGGTTCAAGGTTTTTCTTAACTTTGTAAGTAGTTATCTCCATTAAGGGCATTGCATTTCCGAATCGATCATCTGTAACTATCCCAGCTTCACCCCCCGTATACCATTCCGCTTTCAACCCTGCTTCCTTTAATGCAGCACATACTATGGAAGAGGAAAGTTTTTCACCAAAAGATACGATATAATCTTGAGAACGGGGTGTTACTTCCTTAAGATAAGAAACACTTGTTAAGACTCTTCCCCATTCTTCAATTAATCTTTCTATCTCATTATAAATATTTTCATAAAGCTTTTTATCATGAATGATTTTCCTCGCAAATTCTCTATGCTTTTCAGTTAGTTCTTCAATAAAGTTCTTGACTAAACTTTGATTGCTAACTGTGACTCTTGAAATCGCATCAAACATTTTATTAGTTACACCAGCCATTGCTGAGACAACGACCACGACTTCATTTCCATCCAGTACACTCCTCTTTACGATTTCAACACATTTTTTTATACCTTCATCACTACTCACCGAAGTGCCACCGAACTTCATAACAATCCTCATATTTTTCTCCTCAATTTCTAAAATTTTTTAAATATTCTTCTCCTTATATCGATTAAATCCCTTAAAACTGCATCTGCTGTTTGAATTCCACCAGCTCCATGACCAACTATTGTGATTTCACCAGCATATTCCATGTGATAAGTTACAGCATTAAGGGTTCCATTAACACACAGTGGATGACTTTTAGATATAGATTGAGGTTTAACCTCTATTGTCTCGTCATTTATCAATCATATAAGTTTAATTGCTTCCCCTCTTTTCTTCGCTTTCTGCACATCATCTAGTGTTATCCCTGTTATGCCAGTAATCGCTACATCTTTAATTGTAATAGGTTTATTTATCAACCAGTTAGCTATGATAACGAGTTTACAAGCTGCATCTATTCCTTCTAAGTCGTATGTTGGATCTGCTTCAGCGTATCCTGCTTTTTGCGCTTCCTTTAAAGCTATATTCATAGGCATGTTTGAATCAGTCATCTTTGTCAAAATGTAGTTTGTAGTCCCATTCAGTATCCCTTTAATCGAGATTGTTCTGTCACCTCTCATACATATCTTGCCTAAATCTAAAATTGGTGTTCCTCCACCTACCGACCCGCTGAACCTTAAGAAGACATTGTTGTACGAGGCTAATTCCCTTAAAGCAGGAAGGGCAAGAGCAAGGGGTCCTTTATTTACTGTTATAACATGCTTTTTTTTCTTCAAAGCAGCTTCGATGTGGGATAGTCCTGGTTCACCATCCTCAATATTTGTAGGTGTAGCCTCGATGATGATGTCTGATTCCACATTTTTAATAACGTCTATCCCACTCATCTTTGGTTGCCCATATTTTGGATGGAGAGATACAGAACCGTAAGAATATTTCACTTTATACAATTCATTGTAATTAAGTCCTGAGTGAGAAATTGCAGCGCCCTTACTATCTACGACAGCTACGATGCTCGGTCTGAAACCATAATTTTTCAATAGCAATTCCTCTTTTTCAGTGAGAATCTTCGCTACTGCTTGTCCAACGGTTCCAAAACCGATAATTATTATTCTCATAAGTGTTTAAACCTCTGAAACTAAATGAAGGCTCCAGCATTACACAATTTTTATGTTGTAAGCCTTATCTCTTAGATAGAATCTCCCTTAGCTTTCTTCCGTTTTGAGTACACCAAGCTGCAACTATACTTACATCCCAACCAATACAGAAGTCACGAATACCTCTCTTAATAAAATATTGGCATTGTTCAACAGAACCAGCTTCCGCCCTAGGTCGAACACCTGCATCGAGTGCCATTTGATGAGCTCTATCCATATCCGCATTCACTATATCCCTATACTCCGCTCGTATGTAGGGCTTCCGTGGTGTTCGAAGACTCAAACCATAGTCAGCTGGGCCAAACTGAATCATGTCTAAACCCTCTATAATCAGAACGTCTTCTAAGTTCTCCATAAGACTCTTCTTCTCAACCATAATCGCAATTACTACATCGTCAATACTCTTAGCATAATCATATCGCACATTGTATCTTATTCCACGTGTTCCCATGAAACTATTAACGCCCTCAGGAGGCAATTTAACAGCACGGATACAATCCTTAACCTCTTCAATTGTCATAATATCTGCAAAGAGAATGGCTTGAAACCCTGCAGCAATGGCTCTTTGAGCGAGCCAATCTTTGGGATTTCTGTCAATCTTGATCATGGTAGAGAGATTAGTAAGTTCTGCAGCTCTACACATATTGTCCAGATCATGGAGGTCCCAAGCCCCATATTGACTTCCAAATTCAACATAGTCAAATTGGGCAGTACTACCAACAACTTCCCATAAGGTTGGCCAAGTACTTGAAAGATGAGTTCCTATAGTCGATTTGTTTTGATTTAAAAGTTCCCTAATCTTATTTTGCATAATATTCCAACTCAATCTTCTTTATCTCAGAATTTAAGCATTTCTAGATTATTCACCGCAGGATTCATGTGTCCTCTAGGCTTTTCTTCAATCTTGGGTTAATTTTAAACTTAACGCATCAGAAAGTATCTTCATCTTTCATTGTAAATAAATATACCTAAGAAACCAGATTTGGTTTAACCATAATATGACCAATTGAATCATTGGAGCGTATTCACTAAGACACAATTTGTTATCCTCATATTTCTATAAGGCGTCCTTCAGTTAATTCGAGAGTAACATATGTATATTTAGAGAACTAAGTCTTGCTCAAGAGATAAATAAATACATATTCTTGGAGAAAATGGGTTATAAAGAAAAGTTAATCTATCTTTTGAATATCATTCCTCTTTGCTCTGGAACAACATTCAGTGGTGGTATCTCACCTTTAATTACTGCAACTATATTTTTAGCATCGCAAATGGCCATAGCCTCTCTAGCTTCTTCTGTTGCTGAGCCAATATGAGGGGATAGAACCACATTTTTAAGCTTCAGTAGGGGATCATTCTTTTGTATAGGTTCTTTCTCAAAGACGTCTAAGCATGCTCCAGCGATGGCTCCTTCAGAAAGAACTTTAACAAGGCTTGCTTGTTCTATGACTGGACCCCTGGAAGTATTGATGATGTAGGCCGTCTTCTTCATCATCCTGAGCTGTTCCTCTCCAATCATTCCTATGGTCTTGGAGGTTAATGCAACGTTGACTGAGATGAAATCAGATTTCTTCATAACCTCCTCTAATGTCATAAACTTAGCTCCAAGTTCCTTCTCAGCCTTCCGGTTATGATTGATATCAAAGTATATGAGATCCATCTCGAATCCTTTCACACATCTCTTTGCTACTTCTAATCCGATCCTGCCTAAACCGAAGATTCCTAAAGTCTTTCCTTTTAAATCAAGACCATAAGTGGGACGTCCTGGTGCTCTGTCTTCCCACCCGTCTCTTACATATCTATCAGCTTGCACTATCTTCCTATTACATGCTAAGAGGAGTGCTAATACCATATCTGCAACAGAATTTGAGAGGACGCCTGGTGTATGGCATAGATACACTTCATGCCTTGTCATCGCCTCTACGTCACAGTCATCGTAACCAACTCCATACCTTGCAACTACCTTGAGTCTTAATGCGTCCTGTAGAACCTTCTCGTTGATTCTTCCACCTACCATTCCCTCTGCATCGGTAAGCTGCTCTCGATATTTTTTCTTATCAATGTATTCTATATGGGCAACATGATCTAACATCTGTATTACTTTATCATATCTTGACATGAATGGTGGTAAGAGAACTTTTGGTTTCATCAAAAAGTCATCTCACCTTTAAGATAACTATACATGATTTAACCCTTTGCAATTATGCTTTCAAATCTAGAAAAAAAGGTTTACACATTTAATAGGATTTTCAACGATATGAAGAAGTTAAAGATTCACGTAATTTCATGTAATATTTTTTATCAAATCATGTTTGTCTCATGAAACGTTTTATTAGCAGAGAGTCTATTATGTGTAAAAGAGAGTGAATGAATTTGAAAACGTATCTAATGAATAGTTTATTTATGCTACCTTATTGAATAGTAATTAATGTGAACAGTAGTTAATTCTAAAAAAGTTTGTATCATATTTATGAAGCTAAGGCGAGTTCATGTGTAATGGAGAGTGTACTATTTTCTGATTAAGAACTTGCAAAGCTTAATTTCTAATGCTCGAAGTGATCAAGATAGAAAGGCTCGAAAAATCGTCTTGGAGATTCTAGAGTCATCCTTGAAAGCGTCTAATCCGAAAGATCTTGTGAAGAAGCAGGTTCAACTTAAGGGTAACTTTCTCAATTTTGCTTCATTTACTCTTAACCTTGATGATTACGACCGAATATACGTAATAGGTAATGGTAAAACAAGTGGAGCAATGGCTGAAGCCATTAATGAAATCCTGCAAAAAAGGATTACTAATGGTTTTGTTAATATACCTAGGGGTATGAGTCGAGGTTTAAAGACTGGATGTATTAAACTTAACGAGGCGGGTCATCCTATCCCAGATAAAGCGGGTATCAAAGGTGTTAGGTGTATCTTGGAACTTTTGGAAGATGTTAAAGAAAGCGATTTAATTATCTCTCTTATTTCTGGTGGTGGCTCAGCTCTTTTGCCTCTTCCTGCTGGAAACATTACGTTGACGGAGATGCAGAGCGTAACTAATAACTTACTTAAATGTGGAGCAAAAATTGATGAGATCAACATTGTCCGCAAGCATGTCTCTGATATTCAGGGAGGACGTCTTGCACTGAAAGTTTTCCCAGCACCTCTTATTAGCCTTATTATCTCTGACGTAGTTGGTAATCATCTACCAAGTATAGCTTCAGGGTTGACCGTTCCTGATCCTAGTACATACTCAGATGCTGTAGAAATACTGAAGAGATATTGTATATGGGAGAAGAGTTCTCAATCTGTTAGGCTACACTTAAATAATGGTTTGGAAGGTAAAGTTCCTGAATCTCCGAAACTGAGTGATCAATACTTCAAGAATGTGTATAATATTCTTCTAGGGAGTAATCGTGGAGTTCTTAAAACGGCGAGTGTAAAAGCTTGGCAATTAAGGTTGATTCCTATGGTTCTATCTGCTTTTATAGAAGGTGAGGCTCGTCATGTTGGAACAGTGATTGCATCTATTGCTCGAGAAACTGTTTTATCTGACGGTTTCTTGCATAAACCTACTGTTGTTTTAGCTGGTGGGGAGACTACTGTAACTGTTATAGGTCATGGGAAAGGTGGACGAAACCAAGAACTTGCTCTCAGTGCTTCTCTTCGAATTGATGGACTTGAAGGTATTGTCATCGCTTCTATCGGTACAGATGGTGTAGATGGTCCCACTGATGCAGCTGGGGCTCTTGTTGATGGTTCTACTTTAAAACGAGCTCGGGAGAGAGGGATGAACCCATTTGATTATTTGAACGATAATGATTCCTATAACTTTTTTATGAATCTTAACGACCTCATAATGACGGGTCCAACTGGGACGAATATTGGTGATCTGATTATTCTAGTCTCAATTTAAGCTAAATGAATCAATATTAAAAATTTATTTTTTTATTTCTTAATATTAATCTTGATAATTAGTTAGAGAAGATTGATAGAATGTATGAGATTAAAGTAGAATTTCATAAGGATTTCATCAGAGTAGAAGGGAATAGGATTATTGTTGGATTAACTTCAAAACCTGAAAAGGGAAAAGCTAACGCAGAGTTAATCAAAAAAATTGCTACATACTTCAATATTTCTTCATTACAGGTTAAGATCGTGTCAGGATTTAAATCTAGACGAAAGATGATTGAGATCATTCAATAAAAAAAGGAAATATGGGACTTAGTAATCAGGAGTATTCAGATTAATAATAATTTACTGAAAAGTTGAGTGTATATCATGCCAACATTAGAAGAAGCTAAAGCGAGTGTAATAGATTTAGCGAAGAAGTTTGGGTGGGGTACTAAAAAAGAACATGTAGCCACAAAGATCTACTATGCTATGATAGAGCTTGGTGAAGCTGGGGATGCTTGGAAGCACCGTGGTGATAAAGAATGGCTTAAACGAGAGCTGGATGTAACGTCTGAAGAAGAGTTAACTAGACATATTACCGAGGAGTTTATAGACGCAATCTTTTACTGTCTTAATGGAATCTACTGTCTTAACCCTAATCTAGATGTGGATCAAGAATTCGAAAAAAAGTGGAAAATAAACCTGCAGAGAGGACGTATCTATATAGATGATAACGAATGATCAGAAGCTTAATTCTGTTAAATGACGTTAGTGAAACGACATGTCTTTTAGGTCACTAAAAGAATTTAGAAATGAACCGGAACTCATGTCTCTTAATCGATTGATTTCTCAACTATCCCTTTATTATGTATAACCCTTATTTCATTAGTTAATTATGGATGCCTTATCTAGTTATAACTTCTTTATTCAAGCGAATATATCATGCGATGGATGTTTTTGTTAAACGAGAATATAAGGATAATGGTATTATAGGAATACTCGTTTTTGGAAGCTTCATCAAATGGTCATCTCCACGAAGCGAGTGACCTTAACCTCTTTGTATTGAATAATGATCTCAGCAAACATTCAAGAACCAGAGAAAGAGCAGATGGAATTTCCCTCGAGATTTACAGGTGGGCTCTTGACTTATTTTATAAAACATTTCTCGGTGAAAGAGGAGATGTATTTTTAAACGCTTTTCTTTTTAAAGTAATGAAATGGAAGAATCATTTATGATACTAAACAGATTCTTCAAAAAATAGAGACATTCGCATATACTCATAAATTCTCCTCTTCATACTTAAACTCACTAAAAAATAGAGCATGAATAAGTTTACATTTAGCTGAAAATCTTCTGAAAAGTGGAGAACTAGAAGGTGTAGAACTAGAGATAAGGAAGAGTGTAGAGGAACTTGCGAGAATTCTGTTACTTGAAAGGGACATAGTAAATATCAATTCACCGAAGATCTATTTATCTCACCTCCGAAATGAAATACCTGACTTTTATATTATGATTAGTGAAATTCATAATCTTGAGATGTTTAATCCAAGTAAGATTGAGATTGCTTATAAAATCATATTGGATTGGTATGATAGATCAGTTAAGGAAATCCATCGAAAAAACAATATGATCTGGTTAGAAGGATTTATTCTAAATACTAGAAATGAATTTTTTAATGCAATGGACTGTTTGTGGAATGGAGACCTTAAGGCAGCAACTCTACAATTAAGATATTCTACACTCTTTCTAATGTCCTTTATCTTATACGTGGATATTAAGATTATTACCAACGCTCCCAGTAAAAGATTGATACAATTTCTTCAGAGTAAACTTTCCTTTGGATCTGTTATACAGTTTGTGATGAGTTTTACTGGAGAAGAAAAAAGATTAAAAAAATATCTCAAAGTTTTAACTAAAAAATTGTAAGTTAAACAAGTTTTACTCTTGGTCTGTTAATTCCATTTTCTCGTAATTCACTTAAAGAAAATCAATCATTTTTTCATCATGGTATAAATCTCTAAAAAATTTCATTTTCATGAATGTTAGATTAACTGAATTCTTATAAATAAACATCTTATATATTTCCCAATTTATCTTAAGGATTAACTAATATCAAACACTTTATAGATTAAGCTAAATTAGCTCATACATCATGTATTAGAGGTAATGGAAGAATGAAAGTAACGCTTCTTAATTATACAAAAGACGGGATTAAATTAATTGCAGACGCTGTTAGAGTATCAGGTCCATTCTTTGATTCAAAGAGTGACAGTGAGTTAACAAAATTTATGATAAAGCATGATTTTACTAGTACTATTGAACACATATCTTTTACATTCCTCTTAAAGGATATTAGTATCGCAATTAGTAGGGAATTATTAGAGCATAGAATTGCATCGCATACCGCAAGAAGTACTAGATATTCTGATGAAGGAAAGACTAATTTTTATTATCCTAACTTTAGAGGCGATGTGGATCGAAAGACATACGAAAAAACCCTTCAATATGTCCAAGAACAATATGTCCGATTAAAGGAGAGTTGTGGTTACGAGGTCGCTAGGTATTTACTCCCTCTCGCTACACATTGTACCTATATATGGACGATAAATGCGCGAAGTCTGATTAATTTCTTGCGACTCAGACTCTGTAAAAATTCTGCTCCCGAAATGCAGGAACTAGCTAAACATGTTAAAGGAATCGTTGAAAAGGTTTACCCAGAAATTTTTTATTCAATCGATTGTCGAGGTTCACAGTATAAGATATGCCCTGAACCCAAAAAAAGGAATTGTGGTAAATACCCACGTAAAGAGTAATGTAGATCGTTGTGTATGATCTGAGAGTACTTACCATTTTTCCATTTTATATCTTTACCTCTTATTTCATCTCAAAAAATGTTAATCCTATACACTATTTAATTTATGCGAATTTTTTTCTGTAAAAAGCATTCTTCGATTTTATTTTTAGTTTTAATTAATTTTTTAGAGTATTTAGTCAAATTTATTGTAGGAACATTTTTTATTATTCTAATGATATGCATTATAATGTCCTTGAGGAATCTTTTTATGGTCTTAGATAACGATCTGTTGGAAGAGGTTTTTAACAACTTCTTAAAGGGTCCAAGGATTTTTAAGAATAGAGATACCCTACGTCCAGACTACATTCCTCAGTATCTCCCCCATAGAGAAGAACAGATCGTAAGAATTGGTCGCATATTAGCTCCTGTGCTGCGAGGTTTTAGAGGATCTAACCTTTTTATTTACGGGAAGACTGGAACCGGTAAGACAGCGGTTGTAAAGCATGTTCTTGATTATCTGTTGCGTAAAAGTCGAGAAGTTAATTCATCAATTGCCATCTCATATGTGAACTGCCGTATTTCAGGAACAAACTATAGGATTTTAGCTGATTTAGGTGGAGATCTTGGAGAGAATATTCCATTTACAGGTCTTGCTACAAGTGAGGTTTATTCAAGATTTAAAACATCCTTAGATTTACAAGGCGTTCTAATGATCGTTGTCTTAGATGAGATCGATACTTTAGTCAAGAACCATGGTGATTCAATCCTTTATGAACTGACTCGGATTAATGAATTGTTAAAACATTCACGTTTATCAATTGTCGGAATTTCCAATGATATTATGTTCAAAGAATTTCTTGATCCACGGGTTCTAAGTAGCTTAAGTGAAGAGGAAGTGGTTTTTCGACCTTACATGGCACCAGAACTAAAGGATATTCTTCTTGAGAGGACAAAAATAACCTTTTATGACGGCGTCTTAACTGAAGGAGCGTTAAATATATGTTCAGCTCTAGCAGCTGCTGAACATGGTGATGCTAGACGCGCCCTAACCCTTCTTCGAGTAGCAGGGGAGCTAGCTGAGAGGGAGGGAACTCCAAAGATAATTGAAGATCATATTCGTCAAGCTCAAAAGAAGATAGAGCACGATCGTGTTAATATGATCTTGAGGACACTCACCCCCCACTCGAGACTCGTGTTATGTGGGATGTATCTGATTAGAAAGGCGAAGATTACGACTTCGATTACGGGAGATGTCTACGAAGTCTATATAGAACTTTGTGGAGAGATAGGTTTTGAACCATTAACACAGCGCCGAGTAAGCAGTTTGATAAGTGAATTAGATATTCTGGGTGTGCTTAACGCTAGGCTTGTAAGTTTAGGAAGGTACGGTCGAACTAAGAAG
>JAUWWH010000049.1 GCA_030617005.1 Candidatus Bathyarchaeota archaeon
AACGACAAATCCAATGTGGTAATTCTGGGATTTTATTATCACGACACTTATGATGAGGACAAAGAACAGTCTCGTATGAAATGTTACGAACTTTAATTATGCTGGGATACAACGATGCAAAATCTACCACCGTGACATTGAAGTGTACACCAGGTTTGGGGTTAACGACTGCAGCTCCCTTATACTTCTTTCCTTTACTCACTGCAATTGAAGATGCGTTACCCTTGACTGCTAGAATATCCTTTGATCTAGGAATAAGATAGTTCAAACGTCGGTGTTCAAAATACATTAAGTTTCTTATCCATCTAGAAACTCCTTGCCTAGTCAAGTCTTCCATGGGTAATTTTGTGATCCGCATAAGAATAAAGATAAGCTTCATCACTAAATTATCGCTAAAAGTCGTTAGTTTAAGAGTTAATTCTGAGTCTCTTAAGCAGTATTTTGCAAGCTCTGAGTGTGTTAACTTCGATATGGGCGATTTTAATGGAATTTTTCCTAATCCTAAAAGTGCTATAGCTATAGCATTTAGAGAGAACTCAGTATATTTTCTACTAAAGGCGTAGTTTTATATAGATCTATTAAAGAAGAACCTGTAAAGGTCAATATGTATACCATACTTTAGCAAGGCAAATCTTGATCCTAGAATTATTGGAATCCCACTTTTTTGAAAGCCTAAATTTTCAGCTCGATGGTAAATATAACGTAAATCAAAGTCATCACCGTTGAAAGTTAAGATAAGGGGATATATCCATAGAACCTTAAATATTTCCTTTATGAGTTCCACTTCATCATTATAATATTCTACTTTCACATCGGATGGGTTAGTCTTGACTTCTTTGTTAGTATCTTCTTTATTTTTTAGCACTAGAACTCTCTTAGTACCATCTGTATCTATGAAGGATGTGGCTATTATTGGGTTATTGGCCTCATTAGGATCTGGAATTATATCCTCTTTTGGAGAGTATACCTCGATATCTAACGCAAGTCTTTGTATGTTGGGTACGGGACATTGAAGAAGTTTAGTCCAATGAGTAATATACGCCTTAAATTCTTTAGGTTCATCTTTGAAGATGGATTGAATATTTCGAAGAACATCCTCCGGAGGAACGTAATCGATAGCACTTAATTTTCCGTCCTTAACCTTATAGGGCATACCCATGATAAGTTGCTTATCATAGATGTAACAGCTGTAGTATCGAATCTTGGCTTCCCACGTTTTTTGTAGAATTTCACGTATTGCTCGGGTTGATCTTCCCCCAATAGTTAGTGGATCTTTGGCGATGATCTTCGACATTGTAACTTCTTTATCTTGTAGTAGATCATATTTTCTCACAGTTTCTATACGGGTCAACCCTGGGTGATTCTTAAGAGCGCCGATGTTTTCGAGCTCTGTCTTTGAGAGGTCTGATAAGCAGTAGGGTAGATGATCTGTATTGTCGTACCAGAAATGAATCCTCTGTCTCTTAGGGATATATAATTTTAGGTATGCTACCCGTTTTTTTCCGTCATAGTTTGTGGATATTGCGTATGCTTTAGCTATATTTTCTGACTTGATCATTTTTAAAACTGGTTTTTTCTCCTTTCGTTTTACTCGTTTATGTGATTCAGTTTCATAATTTGAGTTAGATTTATTGATTGTTTTTAATTTCATCTCCGTGAATCTTTCTAAGGGTTGAATAGTCATTTTTTTTACCTATGTTTTTTTTAAGGATATATTTGATGAAAAATAATATGTTATTTTCAGCGATTAGGTTTTTTTCTAATTCATAAGTTATTTTTTTATGAATAAGAATTTTTTTGATTTACCTTATTCGTATTGTTTTATGTTTTTCATTATATCATTTGTATGGTAGATTTTTTTAATGTTTATGTAAGGAAGAATCTTTTATTAGATCATCTACACCGTCTAAGATCTGATTCATTTAATACTCTTTATTGGATTGACATTCTCGAAATATCGAGTACTATTTTTTAGTTTTTTTAATAGGTTTTTAAGGATTAATTAGTTTTGAGCGGGGATATACCTGTAGTGAGGAGTATATTTTCTTCTTACTTTTGTTACCACAATTGTATCCATTTACGTTGGATTTATTGGATTCTTCTCCAATTTCTAAATTATGTTATTGAACATTGACTTAATCATCTTGGTACTTGTATATTCTATTCACCTTTTATGTGATACCTCCGAGAATAAATGTTCTAGAAATTTAAGGTTAACGATATGAAATATTTTTATTCACTCAAGATTTAGTAAGTATCAGTTTAACCCATTAATAATATGTACCGATACAACTCAACGACAAAGAGGGCGATTGGCATCAAAAGAGATTGGAATGAATGTACCCATCTTAACGAGACTTTTCTAGTAATCGTTCACCTATCCTAATAATGCTTTTTACACCCGTTGTCGGATTAGAAATATCTACTATTCCACCTGTTGCATCTGTTCTTTTAATTACTTCATCATAAGGAATGAATCCAAGTAAAGGAATCTTATTCTTTTTAAAATATTGTTTAATCCTCTTTTCATCGAAATCATCACACACCTTATTACCAATAGAAAAGATATTTCTAAGCCCCATCTCACTAGAAAGCCTAAAGATTCTTTTCGCAGTCTCTAGAGATTTTAAGTTTGGTTCACAAACTATTAGCATTACATCAATATGTTCGACTGTACCTCTACCTAAATGTTCAACTCCTGCGACCATGTCTACTACAACCACCTCTTTACGCTTTGTCAGAAGGTGTCGAAGTAAAGCTCTAATTAAGGTGTTAGCAGGACACATACACCCCTGTCCAGCAGATCTAACAGCGCCCATAATAAGGAGAGGAACACCTACTGGAGACTCAACGCTAAATTTTTGAACTATATTATCAACCCTGAAAGAAAGGCGAAAGAGGGACCCATAAGAACCTGGTCTTACTCCTGTTTTTTCTTCGATCAAGTTCAAGTTTTCTGAGATCGGGATTATCTTATCTGCTTCTTCAGGAGTTATACCTAAACTAAAAGCCAGTGTGGTATTAGGATCTGCATCGATAGCTAAAACTTTAAATCCTTTTTGCATGAATGTACGGGCTAATAATGCCGCTATTGTTGTCTTACCAGTTCCTCCTTTACCTGATACTGCAATTTTCATTTTTTCTCACATTCCAATTCTAGACTTATTCACTACATTTGGATTTTTACCAATTTTATAAATTATATGCTCTATGTTCAAATTCAAGAATAGTTTAGATCAAAAGTACCATCAGTCTTAGTATTATAAATCCTCAGGTGAGCGATGGATCACTGAAGATCGACGTCCGGTTTTCCACGAACCATTAACAACCGGGCTCATACCCGCTACCCCCTAAGCGCCGATCGTCTGAGTTTAGGTTGCTCTCTCCCGAGCCTGGCCAGATTCACTCAGTAATTATGGAAATAATCCCTGTGAAGAGACTATCCCATAACCGCCAACCCTAGGGGACAGGTATTCATTGTCGGTACATTAAAGATTGAGAGGAGCCTAAGCGCCTCACTTCAGCATTGTCCGCCGTATAGGGGGTTTGCGGTCAGGATTTCTCCTTAGGGAACCCCTAGTTCCCACTTAGATCCACCACTCAACATAAATAATAGTTGGGACTTCTATAAAGATTTTGCACAAACTGGATAGATATGTTAATCGTATTAAAGGGTTTATGGAGTCAATTCAGGTCCCTTTATGAAATAAAAATGAGCTAAAAAAAGGAAATATTGCTCATTTCTATTTTTTTGGTACATTTATTGTGCTCCTAATATCTATCGTAGTTTATTATCCATCTTTTTATCTTTCTAACTCTTTCTTGTAACGGAATAGACTGGAAAGTTTTAAATTATTGAAGATCATTCAATTGATTTTATAAAAGCCGGGGTATCCTAGTCTGGTAGGGAGCAGGCCTGCTAAGTCTGTGACCCTTTGGGTCTCACGGGTTCAAAGTTCTAAGAGGAATCTCTTGGGATGAAAATCCCGTCCCCGGCGCCAATTTTAATTCAAATTTATGACACATTAACTAAATAATTAAAATTACTAAGAATAAACAGATTATTGAACTAATCATTAAAAGAAACTAAAAAAGGGATACCGAATTTAAAAGGATCACTGTTGTAAATCTCTTAGTATAAGTATCTTTATCAAAATACTTGTTATAGAAAGACGTGAAAATGTGTTACCTATATCAATATAATTAAACTTTTTTTTAAAAAATATGTTCCCTTTAAGATTTCTTAAGTTCTGTTCTACTTCAAGGTTGAATATTATAAAGTACTCTAAAGTCGTGAAAAAAGAGAGGAGTTTATGGAAGAACTTTATGTTGATACATGATTTTCTGAATATCTTTCATCGTCAGAAGAGTATTTAGAACAATTAAGACGCTCTACTGGTATTCAGGGTTATAGTAAGCTACGAATATAACTAAAAATATTATGGGTAAGTGAAACATAATTATTAAAAACAGGAAGTAATTATTCTTGAAAAAAGGGTATATTTTATTTTAGCAATCTAACAATTTCTGATGGAAGCTGTGCAACTTTGATTCCTACACTCATAAATTTGTCTATTTTCGATCTAGCTGTTCCCATACCTGCTGATATAATAGCCCCTGCATGTCCCATTCTCTTATCCGGTGGAGCGGTTCTTCCTGCAATATAAGCTACTACGTACTTTGAATAATCTTTCAGAAACTTAGCTGTCCTTTCTTCCAAGTCTCCCCCGATCTCTCCAATAACCACGATTTTTTCTGTTCTATGATCTTTTTCAAACAATTTTAATGCATCAATGAAATCTATTCCGATTATTGGATCTCCACCAATTCCAAGAACCGTACTTTGGCCCAGATTATTCCTAGATAGTTCATTAACTATCTCATATGTTAGCGTTCCACTCCTCGAAATTATGCCCACCTTCCCTTTTTTGAATATGTGTGATGGCATTATTCCAACTTTACACTCGTTTATTGAGATGATTCCAGGGGTATTTGGTCCAATAACGGTTAAAGCATTTTCTTTTGCTTTGTTCATTATTTCTATTGAATCGTGAATTGGAATGCCTTCAGAAATAATCACCAAATTTAAGCCATTATCTAAAGCTTCAAAAGCAGCGCTCTTTGCAAATCGAGCTGGAACGAAAAGAATCGAATAATCAGCAGGATTGTAGTCTTGAGCTTCCTTAACTGTGTTAAAGACTGGGATTCCATGGACTTCCTGTCCACCTTTCTTTGGGGTTACACCGGCTGTAATGTTAGTACCGTATTCTTTCATCAGTTTGGTATGGAAAGAACCTTGGTGTCCGGTTGCTCCTTGAACTATGACTTTCGTTTTTTTATCTATTAAAATAGTCATTCAACCACCTTTTTAATTGCTGCTTCCATGGAATCCATGCAGAAAATACCATGTTCTTCTAAAATCTTTTTAGCTTCCCTTTCATTTGTACCTATTATCCTGACTACCATGGGACTTGTAATACCCTTCTTCTTTCTGAAATTAATTATCCCCTTCGCTATTTCATCACACTTTGTGATCCCGCCAAATATGTTAATGATTATCTTTTTTGGTTTTTTAGTCATAGTTATGTCCAAAGCTTTCTCCATCCGCTCAATTGAAGCTCCACCACCCACATCTAAAAAATTAGCTGCTTTACCACCGTAATAATCTAAGATATCTAACGTAGCCATCACTAAACCTGCACCATTTCCGATTACACCAATATCTCCTTCCAATTCTACGTAATTGAGACCATACTCAGCAGCTTCAGCTTCGATTTTGGTTAATTCTCTGTTCATCTTTAACTCTGGATGTCTAAACAGTGAATTATCATCTATTATTATCTTGGAATCAGCTGCGATGAGTCTGCCTTTTGATTCGACTAAAGGATTGATTTCAACTAGTTCAGCATCGTAATCCTTCATTATTTTATATAAAATCTTAGCAATTAGTGCAAGTTTATCCCCGTTGTGTAATTTACTCAAAGTTTCTTCAATATGCCTCTCATTGACTGGTGAGAGTTTCAATATTTTTTCAGGATGACTTTTTGAAAGGTCTTCAATGTCAACTCCCCCCTCTTGAGATATTAGCAAATAGATCTTTTTATCAGATCTGTCAACAATTAATGAAATGTAAAATTCTTTTTCGATATCTAATTTCTCTTCAATCAGTAGTTTTTCCACTTTCATACCTTTAATTTTGCTACCTAAAAGTGATGAGGCAACTTCTTTCACATTTTTTTTATCGACAAATATTATTCCCCCAGCTTTTTTCCTTCCCGCAACTAATATTTGTGATTTTACAACTAAATTGATTGGGAGTTTCTCCAATTTTTCCTCGAGCTTATTTAAATCAGAAATGACGAGACCGTTGGGAACAGAGATATCATATTTTTTAAAAATTGCTTTTCCTTCATATTCATTTAGCTTCATGAATATTTCCCTCTTGAATTATTATCTATACTTAGAATAAGTTGATAAATGCTTCTTATAAAACTGTAATAAACCTCAAGTTCAATCCCCTCAAAAAGTTACTGAAATTTAGACATTATGTCTTCTATTTTAACTTGAGTAATAGAATGTGGTCATAATTATCTATATTTAATAACAACGCGCGCTATCAGCAGGTATACGTACTTTTATACGTGTTAAACTTAGTTACGAGAAGGTTGGTTCTAGGTTGGAACACATACACTCTCATTTTTTCCTTAAACTTTCATGAAAATCCTAAAGGAATTACTCCATTTAATTTTGATGGATTAAGCTAACTCTTGTTACTTTCTCCAAATC
>JAUWWH010000076.1 GCA_030617005.1 Candidatus Bathyarchaeota archaeon
CATCAAGTATAAGAAAATACTTGAAGCGATCTCAACTTTGAAACCATATACCCTTCTTGTAGCCAAATTGTTAAAGAAATACAATATTGTAAAAAATCAATGTAAATTTAAATATACAGAAAAACCAGCAATATAACCAAAATTTTAAGTCTCTGACTTGAAAAAACTTAATTCATATCAGAAAAACATTTATGATTTAATTATTCGTCGATTCTTGTCCGTATTTGGCAGTCCAATGCTCAGAGAAAGCAATAAAGTGTTTATTACTCTCAATGGTAACATATTTATCCTCAAGGGTAATCGTACGATTGATCCGGGATGGACAATATTCTCTGAAAAATATTCCTCCTTCGATGAACGAGCATTACCAGATTTTAAAATTGGGCAAGAACTTCAAATACTTGAGCTCAACATTTTGAGTAAAGAAACGAAACCTCCGCTCCGATACAATCAAGGGACTATCTTAAAAATAATGGAGCGTAAACACCTCGGTACACGTGCAACACGAGCTAATATCTTGCAAACTTTGTATGATAGACATTATATAGAAGGTGAAAGCGTACACGTGACTCAACTTGGTGAAGTTGTGATTAATGTTCTAGAAGAATTTTGTTCAATTATTTCTAGTGAAAAATTAACCCAAAACTTTGAGGATGAGATGAATCGAGTTTACAAAGGAGAGAAAAAGAGAATCGCCGTCATAACTGAAGCACAACATCTACTTACAGCGGTTTTAAAAGATTTTAAGAAGAATGAGAAGCAAATAGGTCAAAAACTACTCAAGGGTTTGGCTGAATCACAGCAACATCAACAAGAACTCGGTATATGCCCTAAATGTGGCAATGAATTAAAACTTGTAAAATCAAAAAGGACGAACCTCTTTTTTATTGGGTGTGATGGATATCCAAAGTGTACAAAGAGTTATCCACTGCCTCATAACGCACGAATCGAAAATACTGGCAGAGTATGTGAAAAATGTAGTACGCCAATCGTGAGGATTATTAGAAAAGGGCGACGTACTTACGAAATGTGCCTTGATTTAGAATGCGAAATTAAGAAAGATTGGGGTAAGATTTAAACTGATTTAAAGATGAAAAAGATCGTGTCCGCTCTTAAAAATGCACACACTTTCTATTCCTCTTTTAATTTCTTTTAAAGCCTACTGGTATGATAACTATAGGTGAATCATTTAACCCCAACGTTCCTTTGATCTTTGTCATCTGAATCTGACTTATCACTTGTATGTTGCTTGCTAGGTGTAGAGCTTGAGCTTGTAAAACTATATGTAACGCGGAATAACCTGCTTCCATTAAGGATAAATATGGTCCAAGTTTTCCGTTCGATGCAACCACAATATATGTAGGGGCCTTAGATATTTTAGATACTATTTTTTGTATTTCTTTGGATAATTCCCCTGTCCGAGTATATATCCATCCACCATCCCTATATTCACCAATCTTCAGTATATTCCCTGTCCGAACTATCCCAAGGGAATGCGTTGCAACATCTTTTTCTTCATCCCAGTTCAAATATTTGAAGATACCCTCTTCTTCAATAATATAGAGTGTCGTTGTATATGTTGCTGAAGCGGATGGAATGGTTTTGCCCTGTCCTCCGATGGCTAATGTGCCATACCGATGATATCTAACTGTCTTATGGGGCGTGCATCCAATCCCTGCCCAGAGAAGTTGTCCAAGCTGAGCTCTAGATACTTTCTCCTCTGTAAAGGTTTCAGGGTTCTTCCACTTATTAATACAATCAACCGCTGAATTCTTACCGTCTCTTATTGGATCTGGAAGATTTCCTCTTCGATATTTCTCCGGTGGACTCTGAGTAAAATATGGCACCATTGGAACAAGATCTACATACATCCCCCCAATCATGTTAACTCCTACTTGAGCAATTGCCCCGGCGATATGTACCATTTCTTGCCCCATTCCCCTTTCAACCCAATATGCATTTTCGTTATCTGTAGAGAATGCTACTTTTCGCAATTTTTTTTCAGTACTCCACTGTAACCTGATGCTTGGATGTTTAGTACTTGGATACTGGATAGGTTCTAACAAGATTTTTTTACCATTTAAAGAACGAGTTTCATTATCAAACCTCTTTCCACCACACTCTATAACTATTGGTTCTTTACTGATATGTGGAGTATGTTGAAGGCACCAAAAAACGAACTCTACTTGATCAAGAGTTAATGGCTGGTTACCTAACTTTCCACCCCGTTCAATTCCCTTCCATCCACCAGTTGAGACTCTACTATTTAGTGCTAATTCAAGACTAACATTTGCATACGTTTCTAAAGTCATACTTACCTCACCCATTGGCTATACATTCCCTACTTTTGACTAAATACTTTTTTTAACTAATTAACCTTATTCCTCTTATTTTTTTTAAATTCGATAATAGAACTTTAAACTCAAAAATATTTATACATATTAATTTTAACGGAGATAAACTTCCCTTATAGTCTCCTAGCTTCTTAAATCAAGATAATACTGGAAACAAAAAATGGGAAATAAATTTTTTTTCCTCATGTTTAAACCTTAATAACGGAAATCCTGTAAATAACCAGAAAATAAATAAATAAGCTCTATAATTGTTACTTCTTTCAATGTATGAGGTGATATGTTTGGTATCTGTTAAGGTTGATGAAGAGAAATGTACTGGATGTGGAACATGTATTGACACCTGCCCTGTTGAAGTCTTTGAACTACAAGAGAAAGAGGAAAAGACATTATCTGTAGTTGTTGCTGAAGACGAATGTATTGTATGTCGAGCTTGTGAAGTTCAGTGTAATGAAGAAGCAATTGAAGTTATTGAATAGATGGTGCACTGCTTAATCTCATGTGAACTCAATCCTTCATAGAATAATTTATTTTTTTGAGGTCAAGAGTTCTCTTTGATCTTTTAAGGCATTCAGAAGTACGCCAGTTAACAATCCGATTTAACTGTTTATAATAACTAATAACGCTAATCTTAGAACAAGCTGCTTAACAACCTAACCCAATCTTTTTAAGTACTTCTCCAAATATGCGATAGCTCTATATTTTTTTATTTAAGCACTGCTTCCTCTTCTCGAATGCCTATTTAACAAATTACAAAGATGTTGAATTGTTTTTAAATGGTTGAGCTTAGAAAGAGATTAAATACCTGTTCAGTTTTTAATATTCAGTTTAATCTAAAACGAAATTCTTTATTGATTTTCACATTTTTATATATTTTTTCCTCGAGATCATTGTGATGTGTTCGAAAAGTTTTTTTTAAGGTAACGAGATGGTAGAATGGGTGTGTTTTATGGGAGAAAATAAGGAACTAGAACGGATTAAATCAAAGAAATTGAGAGAAATGTTTAAGCGTAGTGTCTTAGAAGAAAAGTTAGAGGTATCTCATGAACAAAGGGGATCTACTTTGAATAAACCCATTAAAGTAACTGATACAACATTTAAAGAGACCATCCAGAACCATTCCATTGTAGTAGTTGACTGTTGGGCTCCATGGTGTGCTCCCTGTCGAATGGTAGCTCCTATTATAGATGAATTAGCCTTGGACTATGCTGGAAAGATCTTATTCGGTAAATTAAATGTTGATGAAAATCGTGCAGTTGCGATAGAATACCAGATAATGAGTATCCCTACGTTGTTAGTATTTAAAAACGGGGAACTTGTAGACCGAATTATTGGTGCACAACCGAGACAAATGTTGGAACCTAAGCTATCTCGCCATTTATAACCATTATACTTCTATTTTAGAAGTACACTTTAAGTTTATGAACTACACGGTCGTCATTTTAATTATTTAAGAGATTATATTTATCTATTCATCATTTTCATCTATTCTTACAGACTTGTTTATGAATTTGGAGTAGTAGTGATAAGATCAATAGAATGCTCGATTTTAAGGAAAAAAATTGAGGGATGCATTGCGCAGAGAATTACCCCCTTACTGTTGTGAACATCATCGATTTATATACGATCCAAATTAATATTTACAAATTGTTACTTTTATGTTATCAAATCCCTAAAAACTAGGTACGACTTCTTTGAAGGAGGGAGGCTTTCTCAATACTTTTAAAACTTCACACCTATATCAGCTAGTACATTCTTAGTAATTTCTGCAACAACCTTTTTTTCTACCAACATTTCTGCTAACTTCAACGTGAAAACTATGGCTGTAGCCGGCCCCATACTTGTTATCACATTTTCGTCTACAACAACTAAATCTCTCCCTTTTAGTTTTCCCCCACCTTTTATGAGTTCATTCTCCATACCAGGATATATCGTGCACATTTTCCCTCTTATAACTCCGGCGTCTGAGAGGACGGTTGGAGCAGCACAAATAGCAGCCACAATCTTATTTTGTTCATGAGCCTCCTTCACTATTTCAATCACTCGCGGATTTTCTCTAAGATTTTTAAACCCTGGTGATCCACCGGGACAAATAATTGCATCAAACTCATCCACTTCGACTTCATCGATAAATTTATCCGGGATTACCCTAATACCATGGGCCCCCTCAACTAAACCCGTCTTCAATCCAACTAGAATCGTTTCAATACGACATCTTCTAAGAATGTCCACAATTGTTAAGGCTTCTATCTCTTCGAATCCTGAAGCTAAGAATACTAATGCTTTTTTCAACATTCATCACAATGTCTAATATTTTCTTCATAATAGATGAATGTTGCTATAAAATACAAGAAATCGAATATAAGAGGGCTTTTATGCTTCTCTATTTTTTTCTTCACCCTTACGGTATAGATTTAGAAAGGTTTCAGAGCGTTTTCATCCTTCTTACTGTTAAATTACCGAGAGAAGATCGCATCATGCTCTTACGTATCTGATTAAAAATTCGGTTAAGCATTTCGTCTATGGGCATCCGTCTAATTCCCTTATTATGGAACAATCGAGCTTCCATCCTTCTTTTATTGAATATAAGGCGAAGATGGAAATGATCAAAATTGAGGGCTATTCTCTTTTTTTTTGGGGTATAGTGATAAGTTACTATGATTAGAAAGTCTAAAAGACGATAATTTCTTCTCGGATTTAGTACTTTACAGAGCCTTTGAACGGTTTCATTATCTAAATAATTAAAAAAGATATCATCGGCTACTCCAATCTCAAAGCCTAATGTGCAAATGTAAATTCCACTTTTACCTAGCATACTTAGAGGGTAAGATTCTCTATAATTATTGAGTTCTTTAAGCGCAGTAATTGTGGCTTGTTGAATTTTATACAACTGATTATTATAAAATGCTTCACCTATTCCGTGAACAATAGTGGGAAAGTTTGTAAAAATTCCGAGAGAATGTTTATCTCGCCTTTTCCTTCTACCTTTAAGTTTAGCCATTTATTACTACGCTTCTGATTACATCTTAAGATTCTGACTAGCTTTTGTATCGAGGCTCTTTATGATCTTCATAGATATCTTTGCATCTCATATCTTTACCCTTTTAGTGACTTTTCACTAGCTGAAGTGAAACCTCTTCAGATTCTTCTGCATTTTTTAATAGGTTTTCACTTAAGATTTACCCATTACTTAGTAATTTTATGATACTGCTTTGGTATCTCTAATATTTTTAGGTAGATTTTTTTCTGATATTCCTTACCTTCTCTAATATTTCAAGCCATTTTGAGAGAAGCTCCCCCAGCTCTAATAATTTAG
>JAUWWH010000213.1 GCA_030617005.1 Candidatus Bathyarchaeota archaeon
GTACTAAATCAAGGATCCTCTGGTCATTGGTGTATGAGTGAACAGTCGTCATTAGGCTCGCTTTTATTCCGAAGTTCTTATTTAAAACGTCAGATACTGGAACTAAATAATTTGTTGTACAGGAGGCATTAGAGATTATGGAGTGCTTCTTTGTGTCGTAGAGATGATCGTTTATTCCCCTAACGATTGTTATATCTGGATCCGGAGATGGAGCAGAAATCAGTACTTTCTTAGCACCTGCTTGGAGGTGTTTCGATGCACGTTCCTTGGATCTAAAGATACCTGTTGACTCTACAACAAGGTATACATCTAAATCTTTCCACGGCAATTGAGTCGGATCTCGCATTGAAAGAGTCTTGAGTTCTTTCCCGTTAACAATGATGGCGTTATCTTTAGCTTTCACTTCTCCTTTAAATCTTCCATAATTTGAGTCATATTTTAAGAGATGTGCGAGTGTCTTTGCGTCAACTAGGTCGTTTACAGCTACAATTTCGATGTCTGTTCCTCTTTCTATTACTGCGCGAAACATGAGTCTTCCAATTCTACCAAATCCATTAATTGCTACTCTGGTTTGTGTCAATATCTTTAAACTCTTTTCCAGAGAAGTATAATTGTCTACTTTAAAAAGTTTAATCTAAGTTTTAGTGTTTAAATATCTTTTAATCATTTACTGTGAATGTAGAGTCGTTATGTACATCAAATTTATATCTTATTTTAGTCTAGTAGGAAGATCAACAACTCTATGATTAATAGAATGGGGAATAAAAGATGATAAATTTGATAACTATGGATGATTTTGATTTCGAAAATAAAACTGTTCTCATCAGGGTTGATTTCAATTCGCCTCTAGATTCTGAGACGAAGATTATTACAGATGATACTAGAATACGAAGACATGCAAAGACAATAAAAGAACTGATGGATAAGGGCGGAAAAGTAGTCATAATTGCTCATCAAGGTAGACCAGGATCCCATGATTTTTCTACATTACAACAACACTCTAAGGTATTGGGTAAGATCCTTGGAAAACCAGTGAGTTATGTAAGTGATATTTTCGGTGAAGCAGCTAAATCTGAAATTAAGAAGCTAAAAAGAGGGGAAGCACTAGTCATTGAGAATATAAGAATGTTTTTAGGTGAAATGAAAAAGTTAACTGCAGATGAACACGCTAAATCTGAGTTAGTCAAGAATTTAGTCCCTTTGGCCGATGTATATGTGAATGATGGTTTTGCTGTATCTCATAGAGCTCATGCTTCCATCGTTGGTTTTCCTGTAGTTTTACATAGTGTGGTAGGTAGGGTTTTAGAGAGAGAGCTCAAGGTCCTTGATAAAGTGAAGAGGGGTGAAGAGAAACCCTGTATCTATGTGATAGGTGGGGCTAAAGCAGATGATGCAGAATCAATATCAGATTATGTCATAGGTCATGGGACTGCGGATTATGTTCTCACTGGTGGAGTTATTGGACAATTGTTCCTTTTTGCGCAAGGTGTAGATATTGGAGATATTAATGTGAGATTTCTTGAGAAGAAGAAGTTTACTCAGTACATACCTAAAATCAAAGAGTTGTTTAAAAAGTATGATGGGAAGATCTTGTTACCAGAGGACTTCGGAATAGATGTTAATGGTAAACGGAAAGATATTACCTTAAACGATTTACCGACATCGTATTCGATGTTTGATATTGGTTTAAAGACTGCAAAAAAGTACACTGAACTTCTAAAGACTGCAAAAATTATCGTTTTAAGTGGACCGATGGGTGTCTATGAGCGAGAAGAGTTTATCTTAGGAACAAAAAGGGTTTTTGAAGCTGTAGCAAATAGTGATGCCTTTTCGGTAGTAGGCGGGGGTAACACATTAGAGGCTGTTAAAAAACTTGGGTTATCTGATAAGATATCCTACATTAGCACTGGTGGTGGAGCTCTCATGGAGTTTCTGACAGGGAAGATTCTCCCCGGAGTTAAAGCATTAGAGAAGCAGCATCTATAATTTTTTTACCTAGTTTTTATTCTAATGTGTAGGTTAAAGATTTTTTTAAAATAAGTTTTAAAATGATGGCGTTAAGATACAAATAGGATATCCATGGATAAGGTTTCAAAGAGAATTACTAAGAAGGAAGTTGAGCATGTAGCTTGGTTGGCTAAGATTGAGCTCTCAGAGGATGAGAAGAACCGTTTTACAGAGCAATTTAATTCTATATTGGATTATTTCCGAGTTATTGATGAGGCTGAGACCGATAATGTTCAGCCATCATTCCACGCTGTAGAGCTAGCAGGTGTACTTCGAGAAGATATTGTAGAACCCTCTCTTTCAAGAGAAAAAGCACTTGCAAACGCTTCCAAAAAGGAGAAAGGATTTTTCAAATCGCCTAAAATTCTTTGAGGTGAATCATATGGAAGAACCCTATAGTCTTTCCGCAAAGGAGATTGTTGAGAAAATTCGAGGGCGAGAGTTAAAGGCTGAAGATTGTGTACTCTCCATCTTTAATAGAATCGAAGAGGTTAAAGAGAGAGTTCATGCTTATGTTACTCTTTCAAAAGAGCTAGCTCTTCAAAAAGCAAGGGAAATAGATGCTAAAGTGAAGAATGGTGACGTCTTAGGACGTCTTCCCGGTGTTTGTATAGCTTTAAAAGATAATATCTGTACCGAAGGCCTCTTAACTTCGTGTTCATCCCGGATTCTTGATGGATTCATTCCTCCATATAATGCAACTGTAGTAAATCTTCTCCTGAAGGAGGATGCCATAATAATCGGTAAGACAAACATGGATGAATTTGCGATGGGTTCCTCAACGGAGACAAGTTATTTTGGAGCTACAAGGAATCCATGGGATTTTTCCCGTGTTCCAGGTGGATCATCAGGAGGTAGTGCAGCTGCAGTATCTGCTGAAGAAGCTGTATTGGCTTTAGGCAGTGACACAGGAGGATCTGTTAGGTGCCCAGCTAGTTTCTGTTCAATTGTAGGTTTAAAACCAACGTATGGTCTTGTGAGCAGATATGGTCTGATCGCATATGCTAACAGCTTAGATCAAATTGGTCCCCTTTCGAGAAATGTTTACGACTGTGCCTTGTTATTGAATGTTTTAACTAGTTATGATCCGA
>JAUWWH010000137.1 GCA_030617005.1 Candidatus Bathyarchaeota archaeon
AATCAACTTCTTCAGGAAGCGGGACCTAGCCTCATTATATATTGAGCCATGAGCAGAGATTAACAGTTCAGCTTGTTTTTGTATAGCTTTAACAACTCGGGGATGGCAGTGACCTACAATACAAACACCATAACTCGCCATACAGTCGATATATTCTTGATCATTAATATCCCATACAAGGGCTCCTTTACCCCTTACAAGCGTAAGAGGTTTCTTAGCGTAAACATTTGCCATGTATTTCTGTTCAATATCAATTATTTCTTTTTCATTCATAACTAATCACTGTTCCATGCTTATGTTCAATAGCTGAAGAAATAGGTTTACTTGATAGACCTGAAGTTATAATTACTTCTTTAACACCCATCTTCAGAGCTTCCATAGCAGCATAGACTTTTGTAATCATTCCAGGACCAATTTGATGAAGAATTTCCTTAGCCTCTAAAACAGATAACTTCGTAATTAATTTTTCATCTAAGTATAAACCTTCAACATCAGTCATAAGGACTAACTTATCCGCTTTAAGGAAGCCGGAGATATAAGCTGCAACCCTATCACCATCCACATTCAAGGGTTCAAATTCTTCGCTTAAAGCAATAGGTGAGATAACAGGAATATACCCTCCATCTATAATTAGATGGATGAGCTTAGAGTTGACACTTACAATCTTTCCAGTGTAACCTCCATCTATTGCCCTCTTACGCCCTCTATTATCGATTATAATAAGCTTCTTTTTGCGATTAGCTTTTATAAGTTGTCCATCCAGACCAGACAAACCCAAAGCATTAACACCCATACTCTGAAGGTTAGTAACTATCTGTTTATTGAGTTTCCCTGCCATAACCATAGTGTAGATTTCAACAGTTTCTTTATCAGTATACCTACTTCTGAAACCATCGGGAGAAGTGATAAACATTTGTTCTTTGCCAAGTTTGGAGGCGATATCTGTTACTTCTACTCCACCGCCATGGACTAAGATGAGCTTATTTGATGCAATTATCGTCTTTATGTCTTTAATAAGATCTGAAGGGAGACCATTCTCGATTAGTCTGCCTCCAGCCTTTGCTACAATCAATATCTATTATCACATTCTGCGAATACCTTAAAAATCCCTAAATCTTGATAATGTTTCGAGAGAAATAATCATTACGCTATAAACCAATTTTCGAATTGAATATTCTTATTAATATCGTTTATATCGTTGAAATACACTCCAACCAGCAACGCTTTGAGCACATTTAATCAAAGGAAGGGCAACATTTATTCCCCCAACTATTCGAGTCTGTTCCCAAAATTCAGGACATGAATTAGCTTCATGAAACAAGATATTATCGGCATTCCGCGCAATACTTTCCTCAATTATTTCTTTAATACACGCATAATGCTCGGTATTCATATAGATATGAAAAGCATCCTCCAACTTTTTATTCCAGCTGGGAAAGTTCCCGATCTTAATCTTTTCCCGTTTAACTGCTTTTACACCATCAAAGGATGGAACGAGTTTTTCGAGCTTAGATTTTACATATTCATCGTCAACAAAACGATCTTCGCCAATGTTAAACATTGCATCTAACCCTAGAACCCAAGCTTCAGAGTCTCGCCCCATAGCTTTACCACATTCGATCGAAGAATTCCGAATATTCCTCGGTAATTTAACTCCGAAAACCATATTCCCAAGGAAGGTATTGGTTCGAAAATCTTTAAAACCTCCACGAGCTAAAGCTGTCGGATAGCAGTAAGGGGGTTTACCCCTTTCCTTTGCAACGATTATTCGGAGATCGTAGAACCATTTTTCGATGAACTCTTGTGCTACAAAACCGATTGGATTAATTATAGAAGGATTTGAAATATTTAAATTCTTGATTAAAGTTTTTCTATCTCTTGAAAGTCTGACGTCTCTTCCATGAGTTCCTGCATCGGGCTTTAGAACAATATCCGCATCACCAATACCATCTTGAATTAAATCAGCTATATCTTCCTCATTATTGAGTTGCCTACCAGACGTCGTTATATCGTGAGCATCACAAGGAACAAAGACCGTGCTAGGAATCCTTATTCCCCTTCTCCAAAGTTCTACTAATGTTCGGAATTTACTAAAACACAAGTATTCTAAGGTTAATGGGTTCACTACATATTTCCCCAGACCTTCCATAATACTCGCTGCGTATAATCTAGCATTTTTACTTTGCATTCTGTTAAGAACTGCATTCACACCCTCAAGGTCTTTTTCTAGGTGCCGACGTTTCGTCTTAAAATGATAACCATCATTAGATATTGAGACTGATACCTTTCGAAAGGGAATATAGACTAAGTTGATACCCATCTCCTCTGCAGTTAATCTTATTCCCATTTCATCAGTCTCAGCCGATTCATACATAATAGCAATACTCAATTTTATATTAAGCTCCACAGTTGAGGATTAAGCAGTATGCGATAAAGCTTATGCTGTCATCTATATGATACAGGAAAATGTATATATCTTTTGGCCAATTTTATATAAAAAAAGTTATTAGTGACCGAAAATGGTCAATTCAATCGCTGAAATCGTACAGAACATCATAGATACCGACTCAGTATTACAAATCGCATTACAAAAAAAATATGCTAACTATAGTGCTGTAGCAAGGTTACTCAAACCTTCTGTTGAGAAAATCCTTAGAAAAAGTGTCAATATAGAGAGTTTAATAAGCTCTGTAAAGCGCGCTGAAGTAGAGTATCCACTACTTCAAGGAAAAATTCAAATGATAATCGCGAAAAGTGGAATTACTTTAAGAACTAATGTAGCTAAGATTTCGATAGAAAAAACAAAAGATACATGGGAAACTACCAAGAAAGCGTTATCTAAATGGCCTCATGATTTCTTTCAGGTTCTTGAAGGAACATTCATTATAACTTTAATATTTCACCAAAAAAGATTTAGTCATATACATAAATTGTTTCAGAAGACAAATATTTTAGACGCAAAACAGAATCTTGCTGAAATTATCATCAATAGCCCAAAAGAGATAATAGATACACCTGGATGTGCTTTAACTTTCTACAATCCAGTCTCAATGAAGCGAGTAAATATTGAGGAAACTATGAGTTGTTATACTGATACAATTATAGTATTATCAAATAAAGATGTGGGAAAGGCTTTCATAGCTTTAACAGACTTGATCGAACAAGCAAAAAGGCACTTGTAACATTTAACTATTAATTCAACGATACAAATATATTAAACCTAAAAGTCTAAAAAGGGGAATAAATGAAGCAAAGTTAGACTGAACATTAAAGGAAGACGATTAAAAATGATTTTAAAAACGTGTCCAGACTGTTTAGCAGAGATTGAGATACCAGAAGATGTTATGGTTGGAGAGATTATTGAATGCTTTGATTGTGGTCTTGAACTTGAAGTTGAAAAAATAGAAGCAGATCAAGTAGAGATACAAAGACTATCAATTGAGAAGGAAGATTGGGGAGAATAAGTTTTTCTCTCGATTTCTCAGATTTATCATTCTAATAAGATTAAAGTAAATCAGGTAGATTAAATATGAGAGATAAAATTGTTTTAGCTTACTCTGGTGGATTGGATACTTCTGTATCAATAAAATGGATTCAAGAGAAATATGATGTCGACGTTATAACTATGACCGTGGATGTGGGTCAGGGGTCCAATTTAAAAGATATTGAAGAGAAAGCGAAGATAATAGGTGCAATCAAACACTATTCCATCGATGCAAAAGAAGAATTTGTCAAAAATTATATTTTTCACGCGATAAAAGCGAATGCTCTCTATGAAGGAAAATACCCAATGAGTGCCGCGCTATCCCGGCCCCTAATAGCTTCAAAGTTAGTCGAAGTTGCAAAGAAGGAAGGTGCAATTGGAGTGGCTCATGGATGTACTGGGAAAGGAAACGATCAAGTTCGTTTTGATGTCACGATAAAATCATTAGAACCAAATCTGAGGATTATTGCACCTATACGAGAATGGAATTTATCACGAGATGAAGAAGTAAAGTATGCTAAGGAAAATAAAATACCTTTAGTCTTTGAGAAGAATAAAGTGTATAGTATAGATCAAAATCTTTGGGGAAGATCCATTGAATCTGGACCACTAGAAGATCCAAGTAATGAACCACCAGAAGACGCCTTTGAATGGACGGAATCACCAGAAAGTGCATTGAATGAACCGGAATATCTCACTATCAATTTCAGAGAAGGTATTCCATATGCAATAAATGGGGAGACCTTAGAGGCTGTA
>JAUWWH010000056.1 GCA_030617005.1 Candidatus Bathyarchaeota archaeon
CAAGTTCTGGTAAGATGTTTCCTTCAGTCGTAGCTTTCACGAAGGAGGGTCAACTATTAGTCGGAGAACCAGCGGTGAGACAAGCCATTACAAATCCCGAGGGAACAATTAGAGAAATCAAAAGGAAGATGGGTACAGATTACAAGGTAAGTATCTACGGAAAGGAATACACTCCACAGCAAATATCAGCCTTCATCCTTAAAAAAATCAAGAAAGACGCTGAGATATTCCTTGGTCAATCCATTAAGAAGGCAGTTATTATTGTTCCTGCCCATTTTAACGACAACCAGAGACAGGCAACTAAGGATACGGGAGAAATCGCAGGGTTCGAAGTGGCTAGGATCATAAATGAACCGACTGCTGCTTCCCTAGCCTATGGTTTGGATAAACTCGAGAAAGAATTGAAGATCATGGTCTTTAGTTTCGGTGGTGGTACCCACGATGTTACAATTATGGATTTCGGTGGTGGTGTTTTTCAAGTGCTTTCTACGAGTGGGGACACTAAAACTGGGGGTGCTGATATCGATTACGCAGTTATGGATTATCTAGTCAACGAATTTAAGAGTCGGACGGGAATTGACTTGCGATCTGATAAGACAGCGATGGCTAGACTTAAGGAAGCCTCTGAGAAAGCCAAAATTGAACTTTCAAACTTATTCACAACAGAAATAAGTCTCCCATTTATCGCTTCTGACGCTAAGGAGCCTAAGCATTTACAGATTACACTAACACGGACAAAACTAGAGCAGTTGGCTACACCAATAGTGGAAAGAATACGAACGCCACTAATGAAGGCACTTAGGGATGCAAAACTTGAACCAAAGAATATAGATAAGATCATCCTAATAGGTGGACAAACGAGAATGCCTCTCGTTATAAGATTCGTTGAGAAGATCATGGGTAAACCAGCAGAAACGGGGGTTGATCCAATGGAGTGTGTTGCCGTTGGAGCAGCAATACAAGCCGGTGTGTTAGCCGGGGAAGTAACAGATTTGCTTCTACTCGATGTGACACCCCTCTCCTTAGGAATTGAAACCTTAGGGAGGATACACACGAGGTTGATTGAAAGGAATACAACAATTCCTACAAAGAAGAGTCAATTATTCACTACTGCTGCAGACCTTCAAACAAGTGTTACAATCAATATATTACAAGGAGAACGAACGATGGTTACTGATAATATATCCCTAGGCATGTTTAACCTAACAGGGATCCCTCCAGCTCCTAGAGGTGTACCTCAAATAGAGGTGACGTTCGACATCGATGCAAATGGTATATTAAACGTTTCTGCAAAGGATTTAGCTACAAATAAGGAACAGAAGATCACTATAACTGCGTCAACGAAGTTATCAGAAAAAGAAAAAGAGAGAATGATTAAGGAAGCAGAGCGGTTCGCAGAGCAAGATCTTAAGAATAAGGAGGAAGCGGAGATTCGTAATAACGCTGACGCACTCATCTACACGGTTGAGAAGACAAAGAAAGACCTTGGAGACAAGATAAGCAAAGAAAGTAGTGATAGATTAGATAAGGCAGTTAGTGAGTTAAGAGACGTGTTAAACGGAAAAGATGTGGACGAGATGAAGACAAAAAGTGAAGAATTGACAAAGGTTCTGCAGGAGGTGGGCACAGCAGCTTATCAACAGGCAGCTCAGGAGAGCAGGCAACAACAAACGGGACCGAAAGAGGAGCCTGAAGGAGCTAAAGGTGAAAACGTAGTAGATGCAGATTATAAAGTAGTCGAGGATGAGGAATAACCATTCATACTCTAAATTTTTTTAGATATTCCAAGTGCAAATGATTAAGAGAGGGATATAATGCTATAGATGTGCTTATGGGGTTTTCTAAAGGGTAGATAACGGTTATCCTATTGAAACTCAAATTTTTTCCATTAAAGATAGCAATTCTTCGGTATTACTGGTCACATAAGTGTTCAAAGAGAAGTCACTCCACAAGTAAATTACGCAGAATCTATTTTATTTGAGGTAAAATCCTGTTTTAGCATAAACACCGCTTCTAAATCAGTAGTGAAGATTGTCAGAGTTCATTGACAATAGATTACGGCAACTAAGCAGATCGAGTGAAGACGCGACTCCGTTAACAGTATAAATGGAAGGAGTATCCTTCGTTTTTTCTAAAAAAGAAGAGATGAAAAGTTTTAAGAAGCCAAGTATCTTATGCATCTCAAGAAATTGATAGTCAGAAGCCCCGATAGCTCAGACGGTTAAGGCGTCCGCCTCGTAAAAACTCTGGAAAGCGGAAGATCGCGGGTTCAAATCCCGCCCGGGGCTCCATTTGTTAAAATAAAAATATTTTAGCTTATGTACAGTGCCGTGTAGAGAAATATCAATAATTGATATAACCATAATTAGATCTATAAAAAAAGGAGGAAAGAGTGTTTTAAGAGAATTATTCTTTTTCGACTTCGTTAATACATTCTTCCAGTAGATCTAAGGATGTTTCAGCGTGTTCTTTCGTAAGACAGAGTGGGGGAGTTGTCCATGTGAAACCGTAGTTCATGATCCCTTTCTGTAACCATTTTGTAAATACCTTTGCTCCAGTTAACATATCAACTTCTTTTGATACCTTATCCTTTACGAAGCCAACTCCAATGTTGAGTCCTTTAGCACTCACGGTCTTAAGCCGCTCATGGGTACTTTGAAGCTCATGTAATCTCTTTCTAATCACCGTTCCAACAACATGGGCATTATTCACTAAGTCGAGTTCTTTGATAAGGTCGATTGTTGAGATCATAGCAGCGCATGTCATGGGGTTAGCCGCGTAAGAGTGAATTTGAGAACCTGGCGGTAGAGCGGTAGCTATCTCCTTAGTTGTTATGATGGCATTCCCTTGCAACCCGCTAGTAATACCTTTGGCGGAGCATATAATGTCTGGGACAACATTTTCCCAATCGCATGCCCACCACTTACCTGATCTCCCCTGGCCGCATGTAATTTCATCAGCAATCATCAAGATGTCATTGTCATCACAGACCTTTCTCAGCTTGGTTAGATAGCCCTCTGGTGTACCATGATATCTAGCCCATGGTTCAAGAATAACAGCTGCGGTATTATTATGAGTTTGATCTTTGATGACTTGTTCAATGAATTCAGCGCAGAAAAGTCCACAATCAGGGTACTCCAATTTAAATGAACAGTTATAACAGTTACAGGAAGGTGCGACTAGAAGGTTGATGTTTCGTCCCCACCATTGACCAACAGTTGATTGTCCGTGATAGTGTGTGTAAAGTGAGATTACAGTGTTCTTCTTTTTGAAAAATCTAGCTGCTTCAACCGCTGCTAATGTAGCTTCTGTACCTGAACCCCCTCCCAAAACAACCGTGTTGAGTTTAGGTGGGCTTATGCTCAGAAGTTTCTTAGCTGCTTCATATCTCAATTCATGAGACCAATTAGCTGTATTGATCATCTTCGATATAGCGTTCTTTACAGCCTCAACGACTTGAGGGGGTGCATGCCCAGCATTTGCCATGTGATAACCTGCAGTCCAGTCTATGTAAACATTGCCATCTACATCACGTACAGTGTCACCTTTTGCTGATTCCCAGATTAAATGACTGACGTCAGGGCGAACTAATCCATATAGTTGCTGTGGAATTACGGTCTGTATCTTTTGAAACAGAGCTTTAGATTTAGGACCGGGGGGCGTAACAACGATTTTTGGTGCTTCAGGATATCCGAGTGTACTCAAATCTTTTTTTGACATAAAATATATCACATACTTATTGTATATCGAACTATTTTTACTGAAGATTATGGCAATTAACTTATTTAAGTAATTTATGTAAAAAAGGGGAAACTTGAGGCTGAGGAGAAGATTAAATCTTATCCATAAATAACCTAGTTATGATAAACACTATTTAAAAAAAAAGAAAATACAAACGTTTCTCGGTAGTTAGGAACTGTAAATAAAAGGGTAATATGAGTGTTTGTGAGTAATCCTGTTCTCATTGTCTTATTTTTGGGTTAATTTTAGGTTAATTTCTTTAATTTTTCCTGTAATCGCTCTATATTGTCACTCTTTTCGAAGAAATCTACATATCGAAAACCGTCAACTCCAAAAAAATATAAAAAAGGTGAAACTGGTAACATAATTACGTTGCTAAAAATGATGGAAAAAGGTTTAAGGACTTCAAAGAACCCTCCGAAGAGGCCCCCCAATTGATATTTGGAGATTAAACGTACCAAGTTATCGGAAATCTCTTCTTCTTTTTCAGGCGTTATCTTATTGACAATTGGAGATGCTGAGAGTTTTTTAAAGACATAGCCCTCTATTTTGGCAAGGATGCCTTTCTGTTTTTCTTCGTTTTTATCTGGCAATTACCTTGAAACACCTCTTCCAATTAGTTCAACATTTGCTCTTGGAAGAGTTAATTTTTTCCCATTCTCTAACGTCACTATTATGACAGATGTTTTTGATTCTGTCTCTATCTCTTTAGATGTTGGTTCTAACTTAAAGACTTTTGCAAAGGCTCCAAATTCGTGTCCTCGAATGATGCGAATAATGGTTCCAGGTTCAAGTCGACTTGAAGTTTCTTCTGATTCCGATATTATGTAGGTGTCAACAGGTTTGAATGGGATTATGATCTCTGGTCTGATTACACCGGCTCTAATATGAGTTGCCCCACTGATAGACGCTTGTTTTCCTTCAAATTTCTTCAGAAGATCAAAGGTCCACGTTAACATACTCATCTTCCCGAAGCCCTCCGTCATAATTAAAGTTGTATTAACTTCTTCTTCACCAGTGACCGCCACACCAATCTCATATCCTAAGTAGTTAACTAAAGAGTCGTCTTCTATACTCCCTACAATTATACCATTAACATGGTTCTTAGCTGCTTTTTGTAAGGCTTCACCGGTTATGAGTGACCCACCAACAAGTATTTTACCGGTATGACTGGAGGTTATTTTGTCTTCTGTAAGAACTTCATCTGGAGATGAGACTAAAATTTCTAACTCACCATGTGTTTCGCCTCCAATGCCAAATATGCCTTGGACATAAGCGCCAAAAGTCTCAATAATTACTCCTTCCTTAGGTAGAACTTCCACAACTTCGCCAGGAATGTATGCTGTAACTTCAACTGGTACTGGCGGTGCTCTGATGTGTAATTTTCCTGTGACATCGGAGATATAAGCGATAGTACCTGATGTTGGTGCGATAGATTCTTTTACACGTCTTCCAAAAAAATATTTTCGGCTTGCAAGGATGTCTCCTTCTTTAACAATGTCTCCAACTTTCACTTTAAACCATTCTTTCACAGCTTTTTTTACTTCTCCCAGGAGGATGCCAAGATCTGATCGTACATCAACTGTTGTGAAAGTGCCTAAGAGATTAGCGCGCACAATCTTAGTTTCTGGATAAACTTTATCTCCTTTTTTAACTAGAGTTTCACCTGGTATGGGTAGAACTCTTCTCTTCCTCACCATCGTAGCTTCTCTTACTTCCAAACCCGGTGTGTATGCTTCTCCCATTTTTCATTCCTTCTTTTGAATATTTCTTTCATCTGTATCGTTTCAAGATTTTTTCAGGATAAACTCCAAGAGACAAGTACCATTTAATTAGTTTCTCTCTTCTCTCTTCGTCATTCTCGGGGAAAACTAAGGGTCTTCCACGAGTATCGAAGATCAACCCAACAACGCCTCCACTCACAGTAGTTTCCAGACGCTTTCCACCACCATTACCAACATCAAGACCGCTGTGAGGGTTGATCACCATCTTAATCGTTTCTCTTTCACCAAGAGGAATCAATTCCATAGTACCGTAAGGGAAAGTCTTGTCTAAGGTTGTACCATCGGATAGTTCAGCAGTAATGCTTAATGCGTCTACACCATCTTTAGCCAGTCCTTTTGGAGCAATACATGTGCCGACTCTAACAAGACAGTCCTTATTAAGAACGTTAAGTGCAGCATCAGGCCTAACTTTAGAGAGTACCCCTAAATGGGGCATCATAAAGATGCTATCGATCATAAGCTTTGTTATGCCTTCAGGTTGAAACGCGTCAATCAAAACCGAAGCAGATTGGACTCTTCGAGGTGCATGAGAATTAACTCCGCCACTTCCAATAATCATATCGAGTCTAAGTCTATCGATGTAGGTTTTACGTGTGGGATCCTCTTCGTCTCTTCGGCCTAGTGAGCTAAGATCCTTTTTTTTCTTTGCACCGCGTAAAGGTGTAGCCTGTGATAGATGCGCTTGAAAAGCTAAACGCTTTGCTTCTCGTCCCACAGCCTGTTCAACAATAAGCGACTCATAGTCAGGAGGAATTGTCGTTGGACGTATCATTTTATTCCTTAATCTATTTCGCAATTCCCGCTCTTCAAGTTTGTAAGGTATCCATCTCATAATGTTTGCAACGCCTGCTTCCTTGAGAA
>JAUWWH010000251.1 GCA_030617005.1 Candidatus Bathyarchaeota archaeon
ACAACGGCGTTTTAGTTCCATCTAGATATCAAGGGAAAAATCTAGCTATTAAGATTCTAGGGGAAAAGATTACACTGACACAAAAACAAGAGGAAATGGCTTTCGCTTGGGCTAAGAAATTAGGGACTGTATATGTTGAGGATTTCATTTTCACTAAAAATTTTTATCACGACTTCTCAAAGGAACTTGATTTTAAGGTTAAACCAAATGACGTTGACTATTATAATGTCATTTCTTTTATTGAAAAGATGCGCATTTGGAGAGTGAATCTTTCAAAAGAAGAGAAGAAACGTCTCTCAGATAAGAGGAAGTCCGTGCGGGAGACAAATAAAGCATCTTATGGATACGCTTGGGTTGACGGTGATCGGATGGAGATTGCTAACTATACTGTCGAACCCAGCTCCATTTTTATCGGTCGCGGAAAGCATCCCTTAAGGGGACATTGGAAGGAGGGTCCCCGCGAGGAAGACATTGAACTTAATCTGTCACCCAATGTTCCTATTCCCCCAGGTCTTTGGAAGGGTATTGTTTGGCAGCCTCACTCCATGTGGATTGCACGATGGCGTGATAAACTCGTTGATAAAATTAAATATGTTTGGCTTTCAGAATCTAGTGCCCTTAAGCAGAAGAAAGATATTGAAAAATTCAATAAGGCGAAAGAACTTCATCAGAATATTAGAAAAGTCCAAAGGTACATCATAAAGAATATCAACGCTGGGAATGTAAAACGGAGAAAAATCGCGACGGTTTGCTTCCTTATCTATCACCTAAAAATCAGAGTTGGAGATGAGAAGGATCTTGGCGAAGCGGACACCGTGGGTGCTTCAACCTTGCGATCCGAACACATAACTTTTAACAGTGATGGCACTGTTACTTTCAATTTCCTTGGAAAGGATTCTATCCCTTACCTCTTTAAAACTAAATTACCCGTAAAGGTCATTAATAACCTTAAAGACTTTGTAGTAGACGCTCAAAACACTCTTTTCGATGGTGTCAATTCAAAGCATGTTAGTGAATTTCTTGACGAAGTCATGACAGGTCTCTCAGCAAAAGTTTTTCGTACATTCTACGCATCAAATGCTGTTAGAGCTAAGCTTGAAAAGACCCCTACTAAACTAACAGATCCTGAGTACATTAAAAAATATACGGTTAGAATGGCAAATATAGCAGCAGCTAAAATCTGTAATCATCGTCGCTCTATTCCTAGAACATGGAAATCATCTTTAGAAAAAAAGAAAAAACGTCTCAAGGTTTTAAGGAATCGCGCTAAGGGGTTCCAAGCTCAGATTCAGATAAAAATTAAGAACCGAAAGGCGCGGTATAAAGAGAAACTACGTAAGATGAAAGTAAATTTGAATGTAATGAATGAGAAATTATTAGATTATAAACAGCAGCTTATTAAAAAGAAACAACAGGGTAAATCTGTCCATAGCTTGGAAAAACGCATTAATCAAAAACGAAAAACAATAACGAAACAGAAGCATCGTCTTAAGAATTTTAAGATTCAACATACGAAACAGATGAAAAAGCTAAACCAAAGGTTGAATGATCGGAAGCAACGGGATAAAGTTGCAATTGATAAGCAGAAATATAGAATAAATAGTCAAAAGGAGACCCGTGACTACAATCTTATTACATCACTGAAGAGTTACATCGATCCACGAATCTTTTATCATTGGGGAAGAAAACATAATTATGATTGGAAGAAGTATTACTCGAAAACTCTTCAAAAAAAATTTAGTTGGGTTGAATTGAATCATACTTCTTGACCTCAATTCTATAAACACACTATAGTTTCTACTTAAGGTTGTGCTTATTAAATTGAATAAGACTTTACTTTTTTTATGCTATTTTTTACGTTTATGAAGCCCGTTTCTTTATTTTCAACCCAGTTCTGTTATTATTTGTCGACGAATTCATTGAGTGACTTATTCTTTTAGATATGTTAAATACGAATTGATGTAGAATAAATATTTTTATAATATATACTCTATTTATAATATATACTCTATATATCCAAATTTTAGTGAATACTTCGTGAAACTAGGAAGAATGTCTCGAGGATCAGATTCACGTAAGAAGTTTAGGACTATTCTCTAAAAACATAATTATTTCATTTAATACTATTACAGTTCTTATTTTTTCTAGGTAGCGCAGATTATATGTTGTTGTTAAGAAATAATCTCTTCTAATGATTCCGCTACAGGATATCGTAAGAATTAATAGGATATCAACTTTTAAAGTGTTCCCATCCTTTATAGGGGATTTCCCTACACACATCCTCTTTCTGGAAAAATATTTGTTTATTTTCGGTTGCTTTTCCAATCGCTATTAGAGTTCCACCTATCTTTTCAATGATGCTCTTGGCACTTTTCCATTTCTTAGGTGTTATCGTCAGGACACGTTCATATTCCTCTCCGCTATAGAGAGCTAGCTCCTCAGGGTTTAATCCGTAAAGTTCAGCAAATTCCAAGGTCTCTTGAGCTATTGGTAACTCCGTTATTGTGAAACCAACGTTCGACATCTTTTTAAGTTCATGCAGGCTAATTGCTAATCCATCACTTGAATCTATTGAAGCTGATATACCTCCTAAACTGGCTAAGATTAAAC
>JAUWWH010000205.1 GCA_030617005.1 Candidatus Bathyarchaeota archaeon
CCAATTCAAGGCAAAGATAAGAGAGAAGTTCCCTTATTGATTAAAGATATAGAACACTTCATCCACTCTCAACTAGGAAAGATAAAAATATCTCCGATTCATTCATTCTGGAGCTATTAATAGTTCCTAGATAAAAATAGAAGAAATTGAGAATGACTAATCGACCATGGTTTCCCACGATCTATTTGGATAAGTGTGACTGTTGCAATGGAACCTATAAGTGTGTAAATTTCTGTCCCCACGGAGTTTTAGAAGTTAGAGAAGATGACGTGTCGGTTATTAATCCATTGGAGTGTATTTACGGTTACTCAGCGTGCGCTGATTTATGTCCAAAGGAAGCCATCATCTTCCCAAGAAAAGAGATAGTCTCTAGATCGATAAAGAAGAAATCGTTATTGCACCCAATCATTTGTAAAGGTTGTGGTAAAAAATTCTTATAGGATAGAGAAATCGAGTATTGTTTTACTTGTGAAAAAACACAAAGGACAAAATTAAGGGGAACAAGATGACGACAGTCAAAAAACACAAAAAAAGTTTGTGATATAATTGAGAATAAAGATATAAAAAAATTTGACGTCTCCCGCAAACTCTTTTTTTTCAATTATATTGAGAGGATTTCTGGTAGCCCGGAGGAGATTCGAATCCCTGTCGTGCGAATTAACGCATACAATAATGGACTCAACCCTACTAATGGTCGGATATCATCTAACCAACTATTTGTAAACTCGATTTGTAGGCGAGGATACTAGTCTCAATCTTTGAGTCAATGTGTTGTATCATAAATCGAAAAGGGGAGATTGAGAAGGGTCTGACCCCTACTTTTCCTTTCTAACGTTGTGTCGGTTTTCGATATAATTATAATTTACGTTGTTGATACTTGATGGAGGACTTAATGTTATACACTCCTCTTGAAGTCGTCCAAGTTTTAGTTTTGTATTGTTGCATCTTAAGTCGAATAATGAATTTTAAACGTTCTTAGAAGAGTTATTCAGTAGTAGAATCATTATTTTGTTGAGGATGTAAAATTGGGTAGAGTAGAAGTAATGTATTATGTTGCGAATTGATTAGTTTTAAAAGAAATTCTAGTTAGAAGTAAATAAGTATGATTATCCCCTAATCTACATAAACCCTGCCGCTAACTACCGCTGGGCTGGATCTGAGGGGTCCATCAGTCTCGTATTTCTATGTTTTGTGATTCGTGACAGGCGTTGAGGATTCGGAGTAACCTGTATGTCTTGCGTCGTAGTGGAACATTTATCAATTATCATTCGTTTCAGAAGAACCATTCCCTTAAGAGGATAAATGGAGATATTGTAACTCAGGATGGATCATCAAGAACGTGAGTAAAAGGAGAAAAGATGATAAAAATGGTAGGTTGCCCCTTCTCAACATCACTACTAACTAGAATTGAAATTTTAATCAAACAACTTAAGGTGTTTCCTCTTTCAGATATGGAAATAGAGAGAAACAGAGTATTTTTACATAGAAGTTAAGGACTGAGAATGGGTTATCGAACTATTTCTTCTGAAATTCTTTTAGAGAAATATTTTGTTAAATAAGTCAAGTATAGAGCTATCCCTCTACCTTTTATTCTTCTCATTGTACAGATGCCTGTAATCCAGCGAAATATTTATTGAACAGTAAATCTTTGTTAGCTTCTTTAAACAATGCGCCATAATGGTCGTTTTTGAAGATAAATTCCAAGTATTTAGCTTCCTTCTTTCTAAATAGTTTCCCGTACTTTTTTGATTTCACAAAGTTGGCTTCTACAGGTGCATGCTCCTTTTTTACTATACTGAAGAGGTTTGTGCCTTTCGTTGATTCAGATAAACAGTTTGTGAAAGCCCTAATACAGAACTACGACGGAGTCATAAAACCGATAAAAGAATAAACAAACTCTGCTAAACTACAGTAGAACCCGATTAAGCATATCTCTAAATTAAGTTTCCAACTTTCCATGGGTAGTGTATCTCTAGGAGGATCATTATTTATGTAGGGGTAGAAAAATTGGGAAGAGTGGAGCTTAGAATTAATTATGATGAGTTATATCTGACTTTATGCAGAAATCTCGTGTCTTTTTTCCTTTCTGATTTCTACATGTCTATGTAACCTCTTAATCGTGATAGTGTTATGAAGGAACTTGAGAGCTGATGTTTCAAACGTGACATGGTTAAACCCTCTGGAACAAAAACCTTATAAGTTTCATTCGTAGGATTTAATTTCCATTAGGGAAACAAAATGATTGGCGAGACCATTGAACTCTTACGATTCATAAATCCACCGGGTTATGGTGTCAGAGATATAGCGCGAAATTTACATCATAGACCTAATTCTGTAATTAAAAATTTAAAACGAATGAAAGAGCAAGGTCTTATCACCTTTCAATTAAAAATATCAAATGTAAAAGGTCGACCTAAAAAAATCCCTAAAATAACAGATCTTGGTATAGAATATTTGGAGAGTTTCAACGAGATGCAATCGAAAATATTGAAAGCGAGAAAAGCTGATTTCGATAAAGCATTGAAAGATCTTAAGTTAACGGAGAGAATGATTAATAGAGGCCGAAAGCCCGATGAATTATTCGTGGCGTTAAGAGATGTCGTCTTTTCTATCAAAGGCACTAAGTAGGATAACAATCCTGCTTGAGAAAAATGCTATACCTTACATGGTAATTGGTGGTTACGCCTTAGCATTTTTAGGCAGAGTACGTGCAACCCTTGACATAGATATTGCTGTTGATGTCAAATCTAGAGAATTAAGGAATCTTATAGAACTATTAGAAAGAAATCAGTTTAGAACATCTTTTTCAAATCCAAAAAATCCATTATTTCTAGTTACTGATGAAATAGAAGGTGTTGAGATTAAAGTTTGGCGAAAGTTAGATGGAATCAAGATAGACAAAGAAGTTGTGCGTCGAAGGCTTAAAAAACAAACATATAACGGTTCATCTTTATGGATTATTGGTCCAGAGGATTTTATTGTGAACAAACTTGCAAGATTGCATCGTAGAGCTGTTGATGAGGCTGATGTAATAACCGTATTGAAGAAACACGAAAACAATCTTGATTATGATTACTTATATAAACGAGCTAAACAAGCCAATGTCCTTGCACTTCTTAAAAGTATTCAATCAAGAATATGACGATGGTAATAAAAAATAATCAATCGAAGTTATTGTTAAGACAAAGACATGTAAACAATGTGTAAAAA
>JAUWWH010000157.1 GCA_030617005.1 Candidatus Bathyarchaeota archaeon
GTTAACTATCAGCATGTTTTTCATAATCGTTTTAGCTAACTTAGCTATTCTTAGTGAAGAAGGTAACAAAAAAATTATATTTAAATCAAAAAAACATTAAGTATGGTGTATTAATGAAAATCGGTATTGTGATTAGTACTAACGATCCTGAAGAAATATGGAATGCTTTTAGATTTGGAAATGAGGCTCTTAAAGCGAACCATGCGGTGAAGGTGTTTTTGGTCAATAAGGGTGTGGAAGCAGAAAACGTCAGTAGCAGCAAGTTCGAGGTTAAGGAGCAGATGGATTCGTTTCTTGGAAACAAGGGTGAATTGCTAGCCAAGGGTGAGTTGTTAGCCTGCGGAACATGTATGAATGCAAGACTAAAGGAAAGCAGTAGTTACTATGAAATTGCATCCATGAAAGACCTACTAACAATAGTAGAGGAATCTGATGAAGTACTGACGTTTGGCTAGAAAGAAGTCTTCTGTTAAGAGTACATGACCGACTCAACTGCAGCTAGCGAGCCTTTGGCTTATCCCATTGTAACGATTGGGATTGCTAGCTAGCTCTGCCACCCAACATATTCACTTATACTTATCCCACAATGACCACAGAATCGATGTGATACAACCACACGAGCCTGACACCTAGGGCATCTTATATAACTTACGTAAGGACTTAGCATCGATACGAACAGCCACACAGAAATGCTCATGTTATCCCCTTGGCTTTCCTCAGTCTTTCATCAACAACTAGCTAGCTCGGCTCCCTTGTACCTTTTTCGCTTTCTAAACTAATTATCTGTGAGCCATTATTGTTTGTACGTTTTGATTTGACATTCCCAACGATGAGCTGAGATGCCTCGTATACCTCTTCTTGTGTCGACCATCGTCCTAAACTTAGGCGTAAAGCGCCTAAAGCCTGTTCTCTTGTAAGATCCAAAGCAAGGAGTACGCCGGATGGTTCTGTCGATCCGGCGTGACAAGCTGAACCTGTGGACGCAGCGATTTCAGGTATCTGACTCAATAGTTCCTCTCCTACAATACCTTTGATGCTTATATTGAGAGTGTTGGGTAATCTCAATTCAGGGTGTCCGTTGAGTTTCATATTCTCTTCACCCAAACCATCAAAAATTTCATTGTAAAGCTGATCTCTCAAGGTCTTGGCTCTTTGACCGAAATCATGGAGCATATCAGAGGCTATCTCACACGCGTGACCAAGCCCAACAATGTATGGCACGTTTTCTGTACCCGGTCGTCGCCCCATCTCTTGCCCAGCCCCATGGATGAACTTATCAATGGTATTCCCAGTTTTGATGTATAGAGCGCCTATCCCCTTTGGAGCATATAACTTATGCCCTGCTACAGTGAGCAAGTTCACGTTCAGTTTGTCAACGTAAACTTCGATCTTCCCGCAGGACTGGGCTGCGTCGGTGTGGAAGACAACATCTTTTTCTTTTGCGATTCGCCCTATTTTCTCAATGGGTTCGATGGTTCCCACCTCGTTATTGGCATGCATTATCGTGATAAGAATGGTTTCATCTATTATCGCTTGTTCCACATCTGAAGGGTTCACTATACCATGCTCGTCTACAGGTAGGTAAGTGACTTTGAATCCAAACTTCTCTTCTAGATACCTCAATGGTTTGAGGATAGAGGGGCGTTCAATTTGGGAAGTAAGTATATGTCTCCCCTCATCCATTTTAGCGAAGGCTGTTCCTATAATGGCGTAGTTGTTGCTCTCCGTGCCTCCACTTGTGAAGAAGATTTCGTTGGGTTTTGCTCCTATGAGGTTGGCGACTTGTTCCCTTGCTGTATTCAAGGCTCCTTTAACCAGTTTTCCATATGGATGATTGCTCGATGGGTTTCCAAAATGTTCTTTAAAATAGGGAAGCATTGCTCTAAGAACAGCTGGGTCGATGGGTGTCGTAGCGTTGTAATCCAAATAGATCGGTTTTCTAGATTTCATTATCCTTACACCTCGATTGATTGATATAAATGTATAAATATTTTCAGTTCATGCCCTTTCTTTATATTAACCTACCACTACTCGCGTTGTAACTATTTTTATCGAAAATAGAGAAATACTTTCGCAAATAAATACACAAAAAATCCACATTATTGAAGATGGGGAAGAAATGCATGCTTGATAAGATCTCTCTTTCAAAATCATCACGATCTCTATATACATATAACCTTACGAATCTGTCCGAAGTATAAAGATGGCATTGGCGATTTCTTCATCCACAGCGATTTGGGTCTGTCCGATCTGAAAAACCTGTGATGGAAATCTCTGGATTAAACGAATCGACATACATGGTGTGACGCCCATTGCCATAAGTTTTTGAAGCCGCTTCCTTCCCTTTAATTGGATATAAGCTAGCTTTATCTATCAATTCGAATACCAAAACAGTGACTATCAAAATATTTCTTAGCTAAATCAGCTACTTCATCTCTATTCTCATTTTTCGCAAACACGTATCCTAGCCATCCAAAATTGGGGTTTTCTTCAATACCTTTGGCTATATTTGAATATTCGGATATTGGTTTTACTTCATCTTCAGATTGAATAAATATGCCAATCTCATCGTATTTTTCATATTTTGGTATATCAAGCAAGGTACCTCTGCCTATTTCTTCTTCAATCTCAATAAATGTTCCTAAAGTGAGATTCTCAGTAAATCCGTCAAAATTAATGATGTCGGTAATATTCCTACTTCTTAGTTGAAGAGCTGTTTTTGGTATCTTTCGATATTCTATATCTTTCACGGTAGTAACACAATCTGGAGAAGAGCAAAGTTCGTTCCTTAAAGTTATGTCGTCAAAATTACACAATTTAAAAGAACTAGCTCTTTTTTTATCTAAGTATGAAAATACTAGACGCGAATAAAGCGAAGAAAGCGCCCGAGATGTATGATGGTGGTAAACAGATGAATACATCAGGGCTCTTGCTACTATCATAGACTCTATTGTCTGCAGACCTTTGTATTCGACGACAAGATCTATGGCTCCTTTAATATCATTATGAACATTGAATGTGTGAAGCATTCTTCCCAAGTCTATTTTACCGAAAGGGACACCAGTATATATCCCATCTCGACTTAAGTAATCAATCCTGTCTACATCAACTGCACCGTGTAACAATTGCCCTAAGAACCTACAATGATTTTGACCCTCAGGGGCTTTTCCCAACATAATTCCACTTATAGATTCAGGAGACAAATCATATCCTAATTCATTGTTTATTCTTTCCAAAGCTTTAGAGATGTACTTCCCTCTAACAAACTGACTGCTTAGTATTTCATGAGGTTTAACATCTTCCAAATTCTCCTCATCTTCAATATCATTTAGTTCTTTCTCCTCAAACAATAAAGCTTCAGTTACATGAGAAAACGGAAGATGACCTATGTCATGATAAAGAGAAGCAATCTCACTCTCCAAAGTTGTTTCAAGTTGAAGAATATTCCATAATTCTGTACTTTTTTCCCTTAAAGTTGATAAAAAAAGAGATGATAAATGTGCTGTTCCTATTGAATGTTCGAACCTAGTGTGGTGCGCCCCAGGATAGACCAAATCAACAAAGCCAAGTTGCCGTATCCGCCTTAAACGCTGAAAACAAGGAAGATCAATCAAATAAACAAGAGGCTGTTCTAGCTTTATAGTCCCATAAAGTGTATCATTTAGAATTTTACCCTTGTCAGGAAATGGAACTGTTTCAGGATCTTTAATTCTGAACCATTCTTCTTCACTCTTTTGTATACATGATTTGAGAGTGGCCAAGAAACTCCCTCGAAATCATAGGATACCCTCTTCTCCTGCCTTTTCATAAGCAATATCTAATATTTCATTTAATGGTCGAGGGTTAAGTTCAGCAGCAGATCTCGCTAATGTATCAATTCTCTCCCTCATTGAATCATTTAATCCATCCCAACTCCTACTTCCCATCTCTTCCCCCCTATCAGTTATGTGATAGCTAAACCTTAGACCGGA
>JAUWWH010000092.1 GCA_030617005.1 Candidatus Bathyarchaeota archaeon
CCAAAATACTGATTGAAGAAGCGATTAAAGTGAATTTCTCCTCTAAACCTTATATAGTTCAAGTTGGAGAAAAAACATTTGAGGGGCGATCGATAATAATTGCGACTGGAAGTTCAGAAAGATGGTTAGGTCTGGAGTCAGAGGCGAGACTTCGGGGTAGAGGAGTCGCCATTTGTGCTACTTGTGATGCACCCCTTTTCAAGGACAAGACTACGGTGGTTGTTGGTGGCGGAAATGCAGCTATAGAGGAAGCAATAGCTCTTGCGAAGTTTGCTCAAAAAGTTATTGTAATACATAGACGCGACAAGTTGAGAGCAACAAAGATTCTTCAGGAAAGAGCTTTTGAAAATTACAAGATCGGCTTTCTGTGGGATACAGTGATTCAGGAGGTCTTGGGCAAGGAAAGAGTTGAAGGTTTACGTTTTAAAAACCTGAAAACAGGTGAAGAGGCTGAGTTGAAAACTGATGCCGTTTTTATCGCCATTGGCCATAAACCGAACACTAGCATCTTCAGAGGAGAAATCGAATTGAACGAGAAAGGTTACGTTAAAGTAGTTAACGATACAGAAACCAGCGTTGATGGAGTCTTTATTGCAGGAGACGTTGGAGACGACCGGTATCGACAAGCTGTTACAGCTGCAGGATCAGGATGTAAAGCGGCTTTAGACGCAGAAAAATATCTTGAGAGTTAAGAATCTTAAAGGGAAAAAAGTTTTTTCCCGTATCATCCTTAACTATAAACATTATAAAAATAATTTCTCGATTTTATTAAAAAATTTGACTTCGTTAGATAATTAAACATCATTGATTATTAAAAAATAAAATTTGGATAAATAATTAAGTTATGATAGATATATTTATTTCTAATAGAGTGAACAGAAATGGTAGATGAATTATCTGTTGAAAAGTTGAGTTTGAAATTTGACCCAACAATGCTGAATTGTGAAACGACTGCTGATTTGAAACCTCTTGAAGGAATCATAGGTCAAGAGAGAGCTGTGAGAGCTCTCAAGTTTGGTTTGAATATCAAGGAGCAAGGCTTTAACATATACGTAGCGGGAGTACCAGGAACTGGTAGAACATCTGCAGTTAAAGATTTTTTAGAGGAGATAGCTAAAACAGAACAAGTACCTTCTGACTGGTGTTATGTAAACAACTTTCGTAACTCATATGAACCGAAAGCAATACGATTTCCTCCAGGAACGGCAAAGGAATTTCAAAAAGATATGAAAGAGTTCATCACCGAAGTGCGGAGGGCACTTCCGAAAGCATTTGCGAGCGAGGATTATGCCATAAAAAGAGAGGAAACTGTAAAAGTCATAGAAAAAGAGAAAATGGAAATCTTTGCTGAACTCAACAGAGAAGCAGAAGAACAAGGTTTCTTTCTTCAAAGCACATCCAGGGGATTACTTATCATCCCGATGAGTAAAGGAAAACCGATGAGTAATGAAGAGATAATGGCATTAAGCCCTCAAATAAGAGAGGAAATACAAAAAAGAAGGGATGGATTAAGAGCAGAACTGAGAAGTGCTACAATACAAGCTAGGAATCTAGATAAAAAGGGTAATGATGAGCTTAAAAAATTGAACCATGAAGTAGCTCTTTATACGATTGGACATTTAGTATCGGATGAAATAGAGAAATACAATGATTTTCCTGAAGTTACAACTTACATTAAAGAAGTACAGGATGATATACTGAATAATCTCATTGCATTCATAAGCGAACCTAAGGCTTCTCCCCAGCTTCCCTTTCCAGTGCCATGGTTAAAGGAAGCGTCATTCAGGAAATATGAGGTGAATGTGATCGTTGACAATTCAGATACCCGTGGTGGTCCCGTTGTTATGGAGCTTAACCCAAAATATCCAAATCTTTTTGGAAGAATAGAGAAAGAAGCTCAGTTTGGAGTCTTAAACACTGACTTCACTATGATTCGTGAAGGCTCTCTACATAAAGCTAATGGGGGTTATTTAGTGCTTCCAGTTGAGGATTTACTGCGTAATATCATCTCATATGAATCATTAAAAAGAGCTCTGATGAATAAATGCATCCACATAGAGGAAGCAGGAGAACGCTTAGGCTTTATCACTACAAAGGGGTTAAGACCAGACCCCATTCCCTTAAAGGTTAAAGTGATCTTAATTGGAGATCCCTCTCTTTATCAAAAGCTTTACGCATTAGATAGGGATTTCAAAGAACTCTTCAAGGTTAAGGCAGATTTTGACACAACTATGAACAGAACTGAAAAGAACATTCGAAAATATGCGGCTTTCGTCTGTACCTTCTGTCGAAAAGAGAAGTTAAAACATTTAGATGTCTCGGGAGTGGGAAAAGTGTTGGAGTACGGTTCCAGGTTAGCAGCTGATCAAAAGAAGCTTACGACGAGATTCGCGGTTATTGCTGATATTATTAGAGAAGCAAATTTCTACGCTACCCAAGAAAACGCTGACTACGTATCTGCAAACCATGTAAAAAAAGCCATTGAAGAAAAAATCTATCGATCCAACCTTATCCAAGAGAAGATTCGAGAGATGATGGAAAGAGAAGTCATTCTCATCGATACAGAAGGGGAAGCCGTAGGACAGGTAAATGGATTATCAGTCATGAGTCTTGGAGACTTCTCCTTCGGTTCACCATCAAGAGTAACCGTTAGCATAGGTCTCGGTCGAGAAGGAATTGTCGACATCCAACGCGAAGCAAAACTAGGAGGCCCTATCCATACAAAGGGAGTCATGATACTAAACGGGTATTTGACAGAGAAATACGCTCAAGATAAACCTCTAAGCCTTTCAGCTCGCCTCGTCTTTGAACAGAGCTACGGAATGGTGGACGGAGATAGCGCATCCAGTACAGAATTATATGCCATTCTTTCCGCTCTTTCAGGAGTACCCATTAAACAAAATATAGCTGTCACGGGATCAGTGAACCAGAAAGGAGAAGTACAAGCAATAGGAGGAGTAAACGAAAAAATAGAGGGGTTTTTTGAGGTCTGTAAAACTAAAGGATTTACAGGAAAACAAGGTGTTTTAATTCCATATAGCAATGTGAAAAACCTCATACTTAAAGAGGAAGTAGTGAATGCTGTGGAAACGGGAAAATTCCACATATACCCTGTGAAAACAATCGATCAAGGAATCGAGGTTCTCACCGGAGAAAAAGCAGGTACGAGGCAGACAGACGGAATATTCCAAGAGAGAACCATAAATGCACTAGTTGATAAACAATTGAGAGTGATGGCAGAAAAACTTGAGGAGTTTCCAGAATTCATCGTAGGAAAGAGAAAGTAATTATCTCAACGAAACTCAAAAGCAATAAATAATCACAATCTAATATTAAAGATGTAAATAAAGATAAGAAAAAAGAAGTTGAGGAGAAAAACTGAATGACAGAACTAAAACAAATTTACAAATGTACTATTTGCGGTAACATTGTTGAAGTGTTGCATACGGGTGTAGGACAACTTGTTTGCTGCGGTCAACCTATGGAATTGCTCACAGAGAAAACCTCTGATGTCGGCTTGGAAAAACATGTTCCAGTAATAGAGAAAATAGGTGGTAAAATAAAGGTTAAAGTTGGAAGTGTACCACATCCCATGGAACAAAATCATTACATCGAGTTTATAGAAATAATTGCTGATGGTAAAACTTGTAACAAACACTTAAACCCGGGAGATAATCCGGAAGCAGAGTTTGAAGTAACATCTGAGAAAATAGAAGCAAGAGAATACTGTACAATCCACGGATTATGGAAATCCAACTAAGCCTTATCTACGATAAAATATCTCTACCTATTCTTCTTTTTTTTAAGAAAATAGAAGCTTTTCGTCGTTTATTGAGATGTATAAGGTGTTGAAGGGGACCGTATTCTTCAAAAGATATATTAATAATTAGAGTCGTCAATGTATAGCGCTTGAGGTAGGGCATATGCTAGAGACATTCTTTGAGCCGACATCCATAGCTATAATAGGTGCTTCAAGGAAAACGGGGAAAGTTGGGCATGAAGTTTTAAAGAACGTCCTCGAGAGTGGATTTAAAGGTAAAATTTTCCCAGTGAATCCGAAAGCGGAGGAGATTTTAGGACAAAAATGTTATTCTAGTGTGTTGAAGATTCCTGATGAAGTTGACCTGGGGGTCATAGTCATCCCAGCTGCTATTGTCCCTAAAGTGGTGGAAGAAGCTGGAAAGAAGGGGATCAAGGCGTTGATAATAATTTCCGCCGGATTTCGAGAAGTAGGCGGTGAAGGTGCTAAGTTAGAGGATGAGATTATTAACATCTGTAAAAAATATCACATCCGCGTCCTTGGACCCAATTGCCTTGGGATATTAGACGCTTTTACACCCATAAATATCTCTTTTGCTCCAACAATGCCTAAGAAAGGGGGAGCAGCTTTTATCTCTCAAAGTGGAGCTTTAGGGACTGCAGTACTCGACTGGATTCAAGATCAAAGAATTGGTTTAGGTAAGTTTATCAGCTTGGGAAACAAGGCAGACTTGGATGAAACTGATTTAATATCTGAGTTAGCTGATGATGAAGAGATCAGCGTCATTCTTCTCTATCTTGAAGGTGTAAAGAGAGGAGAGGAATTTATAAGGGTGGCTCGAAAGGTAACCCGTAAAAAACCGATAGTAATTCTTAAATCGGGAGTTACTGAAGCTGGTGCTAGAGCTGCTTCTTCCCATACAGGCACGATGGCGGGGAGTGATTTAGCGTTTGAAATTGCTTTCAAAAAGGCTGGTATTATTCGGGTTGAAACCGCTGAGGAACTCTTTGAATTAGCTGAGATCTTTTCGACACAACCAATTCCAGAGGGATCTAATGTTGCGATAATTACAAATGCGGGTGGTCCAGGAATCCTAGCTACAGACTCTTGTGAGAAATATGGCCTCAAGATGGCACCAATGTCCTCAAACATAGTCAAAAAATTGAGGGAGAGACTCCCTCCAGCATCTGGGTTCTTCAATCCAATCGATATTTTAGGAGACGCATCGGCAGAAAGATACAAATTCGCGGTGGAAACCGTTCTCAGATGCGAGGAGGTAAACAGTGGATTAATAATTCTTGCTCCCCAAGCCATGACTGAGCCATTATTGATAGCGAAAACCATAGTAGACTCGAAACATGTCTTCAAAAATAAACCCGTTATGACCTCATTTATGGGTGGAAGAACTGTTGCTAAAGGTATTGAGGAGATTGAGAAAGCAGGAATACCTAACTTCCCATTTCCAGAGAGGGCGATTCGCTCTCTATCAATTTTAGTTAAGTATGGCGACTACTTGAAGAGTTCTCAGATTGAAA
>JAUWWH010000200.1 GCA_030617005.1 Candidatus Bathyarchaeota archaeon
CATATATCAATTTTGGAGAATCCTAATCTCGAATCATCAGAGATTGCAATCAAAACTGGGTTATCACAAAAACGAAGCATTATTCTGATTGGACACTGTTGGGTTGAGTACAATGGGCGAGCACGATCGATCTTAGAACCAGGAGAGCGCATCCTTTTCATAAAAGCAGACGGCTCAGTCTTGATCCACCGTCCTACAGGCTATAAACCTGTCAATTGGCAACCATCCAAATGTTACTTTCGAACAAGTTTAGTCAATGACATTCTAACTATAATAGCTATTCGTAGAAAAGTTCAGGAGTCACTGAAGATCTTCTTCGATAAACTATTTGTTGTCACTGTAATGGATCTTGTTGACGAGGGACAATTTTACCTTCATGTCAGTGAGAAGGAAATTCAGGAAGCAATACTTACAAACCCAGATCTCCTTGAGGAAGCGTTTCAACCGATCTCTTACGAGAAGAAAGTTGAACCTGGATTCATAGACATCTATGGTCTTGACAAAGAAGGCAACCTCACAGTAGTTGAGATTAAACGTGGAAGAGCAGGTAAAAGTGCAGTAATTCAGTTAGCAAAATATGTAGACTCTATAAGAGATACTGCAGATAGACCAGTACGCGGGATTTTAGCAGCTCCACAGATCATGAGGGGTGTACAGAAGATGTTGGCTACACTTAACCTAGACTATCGAAAGATTGATCTTAAAAAATGTGCTCAAACTGTAACCTTCACTAAAGCAACGACGATCCAGAACTTTTTCTAACCTGAATCTGCGTCACTTTATGAGATTAGAAAGTTTCCTTCAAATAATGTACTGATAGGGAAATCTTAATAGTTTTAACTGAGTTAGAAGAGTATAGATTTCTGAGCGGGGGTACCTGAGCTTGGTCTAAAGGGCAGGGCTTAGGAGCGCTGTAGGAAATTAATTGCGAGAAAATATCTGATTGCAATGAGTCATCAAGTTGCTTATCTTTAAGTTGGTTTTCCTAAACGCGAAGAAACCCTGTGGCGAAGGCCTTCGTGGGTTCGAGTCCCACCCCCCGCACCTATAGATAAACCCTTCTAGATTCTCATAATCAATAGAATCTTTTATCTTCTATCATCCTCCATTGTACAGATGTAGTCCACGTTAACAAAAAGATATTACATAAGACAATTATTCGAGGAATACGAGTGAAAGCATTATTATAATACCGAAGACGAAAGCGATTAACTGTAATGACGATTTTAAAAGTATAGGTTCTTCTTTGTGAAGTTCAGGGATTAAATCTGAACCCGCAATATAGATGAAGTTACCTGCAGAGAAAAGAAGAATATATTGATTCACATCTTGAAAGAGGGAACCTAATGTGAGAGCGATAATCACGCCCACTATTGCCATTATAGCAGTTAAGAAATTGAAAAAAAGAGCCCTAGATTTGCTGAAGCCTCCGTATATTAATATTCCGAAATCTCCGATTTCTTGAGGAATCTCATGAAAAATGACTGCAAGAGTAGTTGCTACCCCCAATGATATATTCGTTAAATAGCTTCCGCCAATTATTAACCCGTCTATAAAATTGTGAATAGAGTCACCAAAAAGATTCATGTAAGCAAATGAGTGGGGATGATCGTGTGAGGTTGGTATGTGACAGTGTCTCCACTGAAGAAATTTCTCCATAATAAAGGTAACCGTTATACCAGATAGAATTAATATTGAACCATTTATCCCAAACCCAAATTCTTCTATTACTTCTGGAATCAAGTGAATAAATACATCTCCAAATAATCCTCCCGCTGAAAAACTGACCAAATATAGAAGGATCTTCTTCAGATAATCTTCTTTTAACAAGAAGGTTAACACACCAATAAGAGAAATAAAACTGACTAAAATGACACTAATCAGACTATAGAACCACACAATCATTATCGTCAACTCAGTTCCAATTAGATACTGATTAAACAATGCATTCATATAATTTGATTTTTTTTTATAAGTCTAACTGAACCTCAAAAACTAACTTTCACTGGGTTCCATGAAGATTGTGGAAATTATTCAAATACTCTAATAAATATTAATGGGGAATGGCTTGCGATAAATGCATTGAATTGAAGCAATAAGTAAAGAAAAATATGGTAAATATTTTGAAAACAAGATTTTTTCTAAATCAATGATTCTATTAAATGGACATAGTGGGTGGTTCAGTTAAGAATATGAGTAAAGTTGCTAAGGAAAAGGAAAAATTGGATTGTAAATGTTCATCTTTGCATTGAGGGTTTTGACAAGGGATAGTTAATGTAATTCCCTGAAATAAATCAGCCATACCTTTAGAAGTAATTTTTAAAGTGTTAATCGTTCCACATATTTGGCAGTTAAGTTGAAAACTTCGATGAGAGATTTCTTGAATGAACTTGGTTATGGAGATTTTTTGTAGATATGGAAGTATTGAGTCCCGCATATATTTTTCGAGGTAAGGTTGCCATTCTTCCCTCTTTTTCTCTTCAACGCCTACGCGAACACTGGTATTATAGTTACTGGTCATGTTTCTTTGCACTTCACGGCTTATCCGTCCATTTATATCCAGTTTAAACCATGGAGGCCAAAAGGTATAGGTCTTCAGGATTAGGTCTACGTGAAGGTCTATTTCCTTCTCCATGAGCTTTTTTAAGTTCTCTGGTCGTCTCTCTTCTGGCAGTTTTAAGAGTCTATCCAGTTCGTTCTTTGTGAGATTAGGAGCCTCAGCTTTAAATTTTTCCAGAAAAAGAAAGATTTACACATTAAAATAAACCTAAATTGAGGATGGAGAGAATAATAAAAAATAATGTTGTTTTATTATCTATCATAATATTTAGGGAAACTGTTCCTTCTAGCAAAGACGTTAGGTTGATTCGAAAGATTGGTCTTGAAACTGCAAAAAAATTGTGTATCTATATTCTTTTTTTCGACACTTAATGCTTGTTAGTGAATTCCCAGAATCTATAGATCAGATAACCCCTCACAATGAACCCAAGATAATGACTGCATTAGTAATGTTTGATATTCCAGAAGTTGTTTTCTGATAAACCTTTCAAAAAAAAGGAGATTGTAATACGAGTTCGAATCTCCTCCGGGCTACCAATACACATGTACCAGAATATTCCTTTTTTATAAAATTCTATATTGTTACTCTTAACAAAAAGAGAATCATATCTTCTTTAGATCGTAACCTTTTTTTGGTTTTTATCTTGCCTTCTTGTTTCGAGAATAGCCAAATATAACATTTTATAGAACCGATTGAG
>JAUWWH010000044.1 GCA_030617005.1 Candidatus Bathyarchaeota archaeon
AAAATCTACTACCAGTAAGTTGATTTAGAAAATCTATCCTTTTACATGAGAGAGAAAATATAACCCCTCCACAAAACGGACATGGAAAAGTCAGTCTTCTTCCAATCTTCTGTATTCTACTTACAGTTATCATATTTTATATCCTCCAAGAGTCAAGTTAGGAATCTCCTCATCAAAGGTTCCAAAGACTAGATTTATCTCCTTTTGTAGAAGTACCAGTCTTTCAGCGATTGCAATCGATTCTTTTTCTTTTACTACACCATGATATTTAGGTTCATGATATAGAAAACTATTACTAAATCTTACCCAATATATCATATTTCGAACCCTTTGTTTACTATTATAGTGAACACGTGCATTTTAGTTGCAAAGAAAGCAGGGCTTAAAGAATTACCATGATTCTCTCTGTTAAGGGTCCAACCATATGCAACCTTGACCTGATCACGTATGAATGTTGCTGCTTCTATTGTATCTATTCTTCCTATACAATAAAAAGGATAATTTATAATACTCATATTCTGAATCCCCCATTTACTATTACAGAGAACACATGCATTTTACTTTTAAAGAAAATACGACTTAAACGGGTGTCATTTCTATCAAGATAGCGGATAGTCCAACCATAATGAACATGGAGGTGATTACGCATGTATAATGATGCTTCTATTGTATCTATATTATCTATACAATAAAAAGGATAATTTATAATATTCATATTCTGAACCCTTTATTTATAAATATATATTCCTCAAAAAAGAAAGATTCCATTTAGGCAATCTTTCTTTCTTATTTAGCAGAATGCCGGTGAACATATGAAAACAAGGTCTCCGTTCTCCATCACTCGATCAGGTGTGATCTTTTTGTCTATGATCCTTGCGTTAGTGAGGAATATATGTTTACCATCAAGTGGAACTGAGAATTCACTGGCCCAGGCTTTAATTGTTGTTCCACGTTTGATATTGACAGTACGAACTGATCCTGGGAGTTCAGCAATCCTTATTCTCATCCTATGCCTCCAGTTAAAATTATGAATCTATCACCATCACATTATATACTATCTTCAAAGAGGGCCTCTATCGCATTCTCGTAAGTCTTACGGTGAGGATGATTAGTTTCTAAGCCCTCAAGATATTTCTCAAGAGCCTCCTTGATTTCTTTAGGACCTCTTATGAGTGGTTTATCATTAGATATATTCATTCATTTCTCCTATTAAAGTAAGAGATCAATCAAACAGTAACGTTGATCTCGAAGACGCCCCTCTCCAGGCTCTCAACTCCTTAAAATGTTCATATAATTCCGGCGATTTATAAGTTCCTAATTTCGTTCCTTTAGTAATTAGAGGTATAGAAACGATTTTTTTCCTCTTTTTAGACTTCATTGTTATATCCTCCAGTTGAAATTATAAACCTATCGTCATCATTTAATATATATTATAAATAGTTCTCAGTGTACCTCATCCGGGGAATCGATAATTTTAGATGAAATAAATTCTATACCAAGCGTTTTCCCAAAGCGAGTAAGAAGTCTGTTAGAGATATCCAACTCCTTTTTATTTGTATTGAATACGATTCCCTGATCCGTAACTTTGGCAACACGAGTAAACATCTTATTTTTCTTAAAATGATTATCGAGTTGATCTGCGAGCTGCTTGAACTTATCCTTTTTTTTCTGTGCCATTAAAGCACCCATTATGGCCCATGTCCGAAGTAAATTAGCATTTCTAGAAGGAGGGACTAGTTCAAGATCTTTTTTAGCCTGCTCTTTTTTCTTTCTGGCAGCCTCTTCTTTACGACTCTTCTTTATTAGATTACGTGCATGATCTCTAGGGAAAATCTCTTTCTGAAGAGCATCGAATGATTTAAATTTCTTCGTCATTTTCTATCTCCTTAAAATGATATTTTTTAGCAAAAAAGGAATTCATAAACCATTTCAATTCACACTTAGTACAGAAAAGAAAAACAACACCATCATCATCAAAATCTTGTTCTATCTTTCCAGTTCCACAATAAGAACAATCCATTTTAAACTCTCCCAGTGTGTAAGCAAATATATTATAAACTATGAATTATATCGCCTGTTAAAATTATAAATCTATCACTATCATTTATACATAAATTAATATATATAATGTGAGTTCTATAGGTATCTAGGAGTCTTACATAAATATCTTTTTTACCTGCTTTGTAGATTATATATATTAAACAGTGTAATGCTTTATAGAGATCTTTTAGTCACTATAGGAGGAGAGATGAGACTCGCAATTATAATTTCTGGAATTTTGATTTATGTGATGAGTTTTTGTGCTATTATCATGGGCTTAGTACATCCATGCACTGGTCTTTTGATATGGGTTGTAATTTACATATTCCTATGTATTTTGTATTCACGTTCAAAAGGATGACAGTTTTGGTTTGTTTTTGGTGTTTAAATTTTCAAGAGAGATTAGTAGAAACCTCTTCATCTAACACCACCAAAGGATTAATAAGATGGGATGGATTAAACGATTGTTAACAGAACGCAAGATCAAAAAGATTGAATCTATAATGGAACAAGTAGATGATAGTATTCATCATTCTGAGTGTATGATTAATTATCATAAGGAAAACTCTACTACTAGAGGTAAAGAAAAGATTGAATATCATAAACAACAGATAGAAGGGATGATAATCCTAAAAGAGCGGGCCAGATGTAAACTATTAACTTTAAGGAGTAACATCTAACATTAGATACCTTTGGAGTGAAGAAACCCATAACTCTACATATTGGAGCATTCCATGTACTTCATATTATATAGGTATTTGAAGGAAGAGAACTGGTGTATATTATCAATTCAGTCCGCAGCTCATCCCACAGTACAAAAGTTCGAGACAGCTGGGGATGCTAAAGAAACGGCTGAGAGTACATTCAGAGAAGGATGTACCTACCTTATCGTTAAAGAGGTTGCATTAATTGTTGCATCTGGGCCGAAAACAGTCACAAAAGGGCATACTCATCCTCATAGGAAAAGAAATGTTAATGCTAGGAAAAATAAGCATCCAGGTATAAAAGGACATCTTCATTCTTTTAGGAGATAGATTATGATTGAGATACTGATGGGAATTGGAATTCTAATGGTACTGGGTCTCCTCTTTCCTCGAATATATGGTAAAAGAGCAACTCGTAGTATGGTTGTAAAAGTTTCTGGAATGATGTACGTCTTGCTTTTAATTATAAATGGGTTATTTTTTAGTGGTAGTGGTCATTCAAATCGAACAGATGTTTCACCTGACACAATTCCAGATTTAGGATTAGATGTACCAGATATGGAGAAATCATCAGTAGCTGTTGTAATTGATACGATCCCAGACTTTCTATTAGACGCAGAAACAAAACGGATAGCTGTAAAAATGGTGGAGGGAATGGCTGGTCTTGATCTTATAATAAGAATTAATCAAGACAAGAATATTATCTATGTTGATCCAACTCTTTGGGTTTCATTAACCCCTGAAAATAAGAAAATTCTTTGTTTGATGTCAGCTATTTACTTTATGATACTGACTGATGATAAAGAGTTAAGAGCTACGATTAAGAATGTTCATTCGGGTAAGGTTTATGTTGAGTTTAAATCAGGAACTGTCTACTATTATTAAAGGGATATAATCACATTAATAGGAGGTATAATAATGGGAATATCTAACCTGACTATCATAATCATAGCTAGTCGGGGAAATGACATCAGGGCTGATGTAGGTGGTCCTAATGGAGATGGGAAATATGTTGGTTGGGTAGTTCTACATAGGCCTAATGGTGAACATGACCATGAGTTGCTTGGTGGATCTTCAGTGGACACTCGGGAGGAAGCTCTTGAGATGGCACAGAGTGTTATTGATATTATTAGAAGTAATGTATCATCTAAGGATGTAAAGGAGATGGTGGAGGAAATGATTAGTACGTTAGAAACAGGTGTATCATCTAAAGTGTAAAGGAAAAAGGAGGTTTTGAAATGAAACGATGTCCTAAATGTGGAAGCCAGACGTTCCGAGTTACTACCGAGAACATGTCAGTCGAGGTCTATTATGATGGTGATGGAAGGGTCAGGAAAGTGGAAGCGTGTGAAGATAATACACCGCCATCCTGGGACTTCACAAAGATTACCTGTGAAGGAATATATCTCCTCCGCCCAGACGGTAGCAAGACAGAACCATGTAATATGGAATTTAAATCTTGGGAAGAAATTCCCGAATCAGAGGATAAAAAGGAGTAATAATGGTTACCATAGATATAGCTTCATATCTTCCATATCCATCCAAAGCACTGAGCAATTTTGCTCCATACACCTTCATAGTAGATAGTGTCACATGTTTTTCCATGGAAGGATTCCTACAATCTCTTAAGTTTGATGACCTTAGAAAGCAAGCTCAGATATGTTTACTTATAGGTAGCGATGCTAAATATGCTAGTAGAAGTAGGAATCAACTTTGGAAAGATAAACAGACATTATGGTGGAGAGGTGTAGAATATGATAGGCACGGCAAAGGGTACCAAGATCTTCTAGATAGAGCTTTTGCTGCCTTGAGTCGAGTTCCAAAATTTCAGAAGGCATTAATCGATTCAGGGGATGCAGAATTAACTCATACGTTGGGATGGAATGATCCACGACAGACTATCCTAACCAGAGACGAATTCTGTACTAGGATCATGAAGATTAGAAAGGAGTTGCAAGGTAAACCTTCTAATGGGAGTAAAATATGAAACGTTTTAGTTCCTGGCTTCGTAAATCAATTAGTACTGTATTTATCATTGGTCTGATTATAATTGTGTTGATTATAATTGGATGTTGTTCGGATACTTATACACAACCAGAGGGTAAGCCTGGGACATCCTGGATGACTGAGTCTGGGATGTTACGTAGTGATCCTGCATCAGTAGATTCTAACCCATTTCTGCTTGATGGAAAGGACGATGACTGGACCAACGACTGGACACAGGGGTCGAGTGGAAACTTCTTTCCAGGTCTAGGAGGAGTTACGAGCCCTGCTGATAATGATACTATTCCTGTGGATACAAACACCAGAATGGGTAGAATAGAATTACTGTTTCCTACAAACACAGTTAGAACTAAGGGGGTCGAGCCTATCCCCCTTTTTTTATATTATTTAAAATATGCTTCCTTTATTTAAGAAATCTCTACTTATTTTAACATCATAAATATTGATAGAATACCTCGAGGGAAAATTATTTATACCCTTCACATAGATAAAAGGGATTCGAACAATACCATCTTCAACAAAATGATTAGTATGTATTTTAAGACGAACTTCATCCATCCAGAAGTTAATCATATTTTAAGTCCTTTGAACTATAGAGTTCTATTATATACATTAATTCATATGATAGGTAGTTTATTAATTTATAGGAGGATAGAATGGATTTTCAATCAATATCTCTCATTATTCTGATAGTGCTTCTTGTAGTTGGATTAGTTTTGTTATTTCTTGAACTAACCGGATACGGAAGAAATGCATATTCAACCTTCTTCATAAATAAAATTGGTCCTAATTATAATAACTGGATGCATATGCCTAGTTTTATGATTAAATTTGGAATCATATTGACGACCTGTTCTATTGTACTTCTTGTGGTGAGAGCTGTTTTGATTCATTATCTAGGATAGTAGAAAGGAGGATAGTAGAATGCCTAATATTAGATTAGATATTAAGTTTAGTGAGCCGGGTGAGAAAATACCTTTTACCGAGCTCCATTTTATTGAGGGTAAAAAGGAATTTAGCCACCTTCTTGAGAAGAAAAATGGAGAGATTAGATGTTGGACACAGGATGGACTGGCTAGGATTTCCGTCATGAGAAGAGGTAGAGGCGAGTTACTACGTGAAGAAAATATTTTGATAAGATATGGCACTGAGATTGGGTGGGCAATTGCTAGTCATTTTCAATCTACTCCATAAGTAGAATTAATTTTAGTACGCTTGATCTTTAGGTGGAGCGCTAAAAGGAGGACCATTAAGGTTCTCTTTTTTGTCATACTCTAAATCCTCCAAAAGTCAAATTGGGTATATTTATACAGGAACAAAAACCTAAACGCATATGTGTTCTCCTATGTAGGAATTTCCGTCTTTCCTTTAAATTTATTAGGGCAGGATATGGTTGGGGATGTGTTTCGTATTCAAAAGGTCTGTTTATCATGGTGTTGGTACTGATTCTCTCCCAGTAATTCATATTCTAAATCCTTTGTTTATTATTGCAGTGAACACATGCATTTTATGTTCAAAAAATTCAAGATTAAGACAATCAAAATAAACACCCCATACATATGAATAATTGAGTTGATTATCAAGTAAGAACCTTACCATTTCTACTTTATCTACTTTACCTACACAATAAAAAGGATAATCTTTAAGCGTAAAACTAGAAGGACGATAACTCATATTCTAAATCCTCTATTGATAAAGAAATTAGGGATATTCTTTTCATGTAATAAATTGTCTACCCTTATGTCACTTCTTTTATCGAAGAATGTCTCTGATTCTTCTATCATAAATTGTAATACATCTAGAAGATGGTCAAATGAATCTTTACGAAAACAACGTTTCTTGAATTCTTTGACTATAGGTATTGTTTCATTTAAGTCCTTCCAAATATTATTTTTCTCCCAAAATATCATATTTTAAATCCTTTAAAAATAGGGTTAGGTAATTCTTCACATGGTTGACCTTGTCTTAAAAATTCTCTTTTTTCTAGAAGTCTGTTTTTCTCATTTGATAAAAATCTCATTCTATCTAGAGTAGTAGCATTAAAGATGGGGTAAAGACGGTGGCGTAAGTAGAGTTCCATAAAAGAGACTGGATGTTTTGTCAGGAGATCAATTTCTATGTTTTCCCAATAGATCATATTTTAAATCCTTTAAGAGTAAAGTTAGGTGGGTTTTCGTCTAGAAATTCCCAGTTTATAAGATATCGCTTGTTTAAAAACAACATTCTTTCTTCCAACAAATCTATTTGGTTATCGTTACTCAATCCATC
>JAUWWH010000206.1 GCA_030617005.1 Candidatus Bathyarchaeota archaeon
AGAAATATCGAAAAGGAAAGGATGGCTGGATTCAAACTAGTTCAAATGGTGCAGTACGCTCTTTAAGTGCAGAGCAACTGCTTTCTCATATCCTTCCGCTTCTAGCAGGAATAGGACATTTCACCGTCAGAGTTGAATCAGACAATAGGATTAAATTTTAATCATCATTCTCAGGATCATTCTACTGATGCTCTGGATTAAGTTTGGGATTTGTTAACTCTTTGTTGATTTCCTAAGCCATCTCTTCACAGTTCTGTAAGTTTATGCATACTAGGGTTCTTGTTTCGTAATATTGAATGCTTGTATGAGCTCACGACACGATTTATTTCAGATATTTTAATGAAGGCCTATCAAACCGTTTTTACCATTCGCTCAAGAAATATGGATTCTGCCTTCATTAGTCTTAATTTGAGTAGAATTGCTTATTTATTAGATAATAAGGCGGAGAGATAGTCTTTTGGTAAAAATGGTTTGGTATGACACAGCTCAGCTACAAAAGATTAACGATGCTAGAGATGAAGGTGATTGGTTTACAGCAATTGTTCTTTCTACTACTCAACTTGAACGTCACGGGTCTTTAGAAATTAGGAATTATCTTGAAGAATTAAAGGTTAAGCCTCTGATTATTGAATATATTTTGAAAAGATTGTATCTCAGACAAATCGCTGGTTATTTATTAACGTTGGAGAAAATTGAGAAGAAAGAATATGACACAATTATTAAGCTGAATGATGAACGAAATTATTTTGTACATCGTCAGGAAAAAGAGGAATTTAAACACGGTAAGGAAGCTAAAATGAAATATATTTCTCTTGTAAATGAAGCTGAACGAATTTTGAAAGAGAAACTAAATGTGAAAAAACTGTTTATATCGAAAAGATAATTTTTTACAAATCATACTATAAAAGAGAAATGCTGAGAACTCATTTTTTTGTATTGGATCAATATTTTTGAATATTGAAGAAACAAGTTTGGATTTGGGATAAATTTTAGTCATCATTCTCAGGATCATTCTACTGATGCTCTGGATTAAGTCGAGTAAGCATAAATTATTTCTCTGTTTAGTAATCTATATATGAGTATTCTCAATAAATAACATTATAAACCAAAAATAATACAGTATAGGTGGTGAATAAATTGGTTGAAGAGAAGATAGAGAATCTCATACGAGGTCTCATTGATGGTTTAGAGAAAAAAGATGGCGATAAAGTTCTCTCTTTCTTTGCAGACGACGGTGTGTGGCATGCACCTGAAGGTGAATTCAGGGGTAAGGTCGAGTTGGCACGATACATCGCTTGGCAGACTTCCGCGCGGTTTGGTGATGTAAAGTTCGAGGATACGGGGATAGGAATCGTAGTGAAAGGTGATAAGGCAGTTTATGAGTATGACTGGGAGGCCACCGTCGAAGGAACGCGCATAAAAATGCCAGGAGTATGCGTCTACAAGTTCAGAGACGGTAAATGTGTGTACCATAGGTCGATTGTGGATAGGCTTTCGGGCGCTGTACAAGGAGCCACTGGATTCATTGGTAAGAGAGCAGTAAATGCAGTTGTAGATCAAGTAGAAACGGGATTACGTTAATGAATTGATTACTGCAGGAAAAGTCTTCCACATACTCTTCCCCTTTTTTTAAAAAAAAAAATAACTCTTGGTTAAAATATTTTGGGTTTAGGTTTGGGGATTAAATTTTAGTCTCAGTTAGTCTGAGTTATCCATCCAGTATTTTGAATTTAATGTGCGCTTTATAATATTCTGGATTGAGTATAGTTCCGAGCAGGGGTCTTTACTGGTGTAATCTCAGTAAAAACTGTTGGTCTAACCATTGAATTCTTGGATATAGTTAGGAGGTTGAGTATTTTCTTTATCGATTTGTTTATCTTCGTGATTGCGAGTTTCAAAAGACGAACGATGTTTCTAATTATCCTTGGATTGGATAGAATTCTTAAAATACCTTCCCACATAACTCCAACACTAAGTACAATCGTAATGACCGTGAAACTCCAAAAAATCAAAACAATAAGATATGTGTTAAACATATCATTATGTGAAGTTTCTAAATATCATATTATACTTATGAATAAAAAATACTGATTATATATTCATTCAGAATAGTCACAGATCTCCCCTCCTTGAATCTCTTTATTTTCAAAGAAAAACGTAGGTGTTATGCTATATGCATAGGGTTTGGGACTAAATTTTAGTCATCATTCTCAGGATCATTCTACTGATGCTCTGGATAGAATCGAGAAAGTAATTTTGTTTCCATATTTAATAATCTATTATGAAGTATTCTTCTCAATAATTAAGACTATTAAGAGAAGTTGGATTTATTTTTAAATACTAAACTAACTCAAAACGATAGAATAGATATCATTACTATGCGTTCTACTATTTATTACCTTCAAAAAGTTTTTAAGATAATTACAAAAAGATCCATTATTCTTGATATTTCATGCACACTGTAACTAAAATTAACAATTAGGTACCCATATAACAATTTTATAAGTAACTAAGAATAGGTGCAGGAAATAGTCTTTTATATATCTTCACTCAATATTATTGAATTAAATCAAGGTGAAATATGTGTCAAATTGTACGAAATGTGGTGCAGTGTTAGAGACTGGTAGTGCCTTTTGCCCTTCGTGTGGAACTCCCGTAACTCTGTCAACTCGCTCATCCCCTTCAGCTCCTACTCCTGTTCAACGAGGTTCTCGACCCGGTGGTATTACGGTTCTGACGATCTTAGAGGGTATCGCCAGTTTTGTTATGTTGTTAGGTGGCGCGGCTTTACTTGTACTTAGTGCATTTCTTGGAGCAGGTGGCTGGGATCTTATACCTGAGGAGGAGTTAGCGGAAGCTTTTAAAGAGATTCCCTGGGCTTCCACGTTCGGAAGTGTACCAATACTCGCCATAACTACCGCGTTCCTGACAGGCATAGGCATAGTATTACTCATAGTCGCTGTAGTGGGATTCATCATGATGTGGGGTCTGTGGTCAGGCAAGTCATGGGCGCGAATCATCACAATGATCCTCGCCGTTATCAGCGTCATCTCAGGCATCTTTAGCCTCCCTGGCAGCCTGGTCACCATCCTCGTCAACGTCATTATCTTCTACTATCTCACGCGACCGCGTATCAAAGTCTACTTTCAGTGACCTGAAGAAATATCGTTAAAACAGCTAATGTGATATACCTTTC
>JAUWWH010000199.1 GCA_030617005.1 Candidatus Bathyarchaeota archaeon
AATTTGTTTTCTCCTAATGCTATTCTTTTGGCTATGTCACTAATTTCATCATTCGCCATAATAATTCTCTCTCTTATTTGCTCCCATTGTGGGTTTAAGGGCTGTCTTCACACCTTTTATTAAAATATTAATAAACATTATTTTTTCCTCATTCTCTTAGATGTTTCAGTTAGATTTTTCATGGACATTTTTTTATAAAGCGGTGGAATTATCGTCTCATCACCTTCAGATTTCTTCTCATCTTTAAAACCCTTCATTTTCTGGTCTTCTTTAGTTCGCTGTGCCTTTATTCTCGCTTCAAAATCATCGATTTCCTTCATTCTGTTTTCTCTAAAAACTCTTAATTCAATTAATTCTTTTTCTCTCTCTTGAGCTTTTTTGAAATATTCTGCTATTTCCTCATCGGATATTTCTGCTACCTCCCCTTCGGGTTCAGTCCTTTCTTCCTTTTCCTCTGGCTCTTCTGGTTTGATCTTCTTGTATTTACCGTCCTCATCTCTTTCTCGTTCTTTTTGACCATCAGAGTCCTCTTCTTGTGGTACTTCTTCCTCATCAGGCATTATTTCTTACCTCCTCCGAATTTCTCATAGGCGGCAGCTAGGCATTGCTGTTTGGTCATAGACCCATCCCCGCCAAATTCCTTAACGTGTTTGTTCATACAACATCTAATCCATTTATTTCTTGGATCGGTTTTTACACCATTTCCATTCATTTTATTTAATACCTCTCAATTCTTTTTGTTGTTTAATAATATCAGTAGGTGTAAGGGAGATCTTCTCTCCATTTAGACCTACATCTTCTTGTGATTTAGGCAGCGTTCCCTCCTCTGGAAGGTGTCCGCCATCGTCAAACTCAATCTTGGCAATCTTTTTATTTAACTCTTCCCCACCTTCTTGCCAGGAAATAACTTTTCTAATAAAATCTTTATACTCTCCAAATATAGATTTAAGGTTTTCCCATACTGCAATAGTATCTTCTCCCGCAGCACTTAAGGCTCCCTTAGGATCCCCGATAAGATACCTAACCGGGAAGCCACTTGCACCGGCAATAACCTTAAGACAAGTTTCTAAATCTGTGGAAAAATCAATTGGTGCAGTTGATCCTAAGAATTTCATATCGGGAGGATTTCCCTCTGCACCGGTCTTTAGAATCATATACCTACGATTGTTCAGATTTCGAACAGCAGTATGTAATGAATTTAATTCTTGAGTGTATTGTTCTGGATCCACAATAATTAATAGAATACCATTTCCTATTCTTGAATCATACATAGCCATAGACTCGAAGATCTCTGTGAATCTAACTAGAGCATGCCAACATCGCTTCATAATTGCTAAGCCTTGTAATGAACGATCATACCTACCAACATAATAATGAATCACTTTATTAGGTAATAATTCTCTCTGCATTGGTGCATCTATAATCGAAGTCTCTACTCCACCTTCAAGCTTAGGTAAAATAGTATAGGATTCTATTTTTAAATCTCTATACTTTATTTTTTGAATATCCGAAGAATCGTGAATAATCCATGTCCGATCATCAATAGGTTTCTTAAGAGCCTCACATGCAATATATCCATGTGTTCGGGTTGATTCAATAGCCTCCTTGAATAACCTGTTATAGAGATTATCCTCCCATGTTTCCATTGTCTTATCAAGTTCATTATTTGTTTTATCAAGAAATATTGGAGTTCTCGCTGTAATTAACTCTGCAGTCTTTAATACCAGATTTCCGGCAATAGGATCCTCATCAAGTCTTGCTATTCTATGTTCAGGTTTGGAATAATCAACCGCAGCCATCTTTAATAGGGATGGCACATAGACATTTTCCCCGTATTTACTTGCTCTATCTCGCTTAAGGAATCCCATTTAATATGGCTCCCTCATAACTTTTTCTCCCAACTTTCTTCTCGGTCTTTCAGGTTCAGCTCTATAAGGAACTTCCCTTTTAACTTCTCCAATGGGTTTTTTAAACGGAGCTCTCATTATTCTGTATGGTTTATTGGCTCTTCTTAATTTCCATATAAATTTTCCCTTACTCGGGGCCTCTTTCATTTTGGTATAATAGTAGAAAGGTATGAAATAACCGTATTCACTTCCATTTTGGAAATCTACTATTAATTTATTCATAGCATAACAAAATCTAAGCACATTCGAAGACTCTGGTGTATTAACCCATGGTCCTGAAACTTCTTTACTCATCTATTAAATATCCACTTCTCATTATTCTTGTAATATTTATTAAAATAATAATAGGTTGCATGCAAAAGCATGTCAACCCAATCATCGTCAATTTTATCTCCAACATATCGCAATAATTGCTGCTTCAATTTTGGTGTTTTAAGATGTATTAGATGATTATTTAAGAGGAATTGTAATGCAAACCAATATTTATCCTTATGAATAGCAAAATTAGAAGTTCTAAATTTATATCGAGTTGTGGCCATTTCTCTTCTTACAAAACCTCCCAATGGTGATCCCTCCATAATAAACATAGGACTATATTTAACAGCATATTCATTAACTTTTGCGAGGATCATATCGCTTGTGGGGTTAAACTTACCCCATGAATCAAGTTCATATATTTGTTCCTTTCTATATGCAAGATTTCCCATAGTTGTTTCATGTCCCAAACCGAAGTCAACGGCACATACAATTTCCAAATAATCTCTTATAAATCCTTCGGAATATTCTTCAAATGCTGCTTCTACATCCTCAGCTCTAAAAAATGCACCTTCAGGTTCTACCCATTCCATCTTTAGTTCTTGTCTAATCATTCTATCACTCATAAGAGATTTAATTGCGTCCCATGATTCTTTTGGAACCCATGTAGCATCTTCCTCTCCTAACTCAAATTTCTGAAATTTAGGATTTACTCCGAACCAAAAATTATAGAATGGGGTTCCCGCCTTCGCAGTTCCGAATATATATACTCTCATCTTACGACCAGACGCCAATTGCGGAATAATCTTACTCCATACTAGCTCATCAACTTCTTGAGCTTCATCAATTACGAGAATATCCGCTTCATAGGTGCCGGTATCCGCTAAAGTATTAGAATGAACTTTTATCCTGGTTCCATTTTCGAAATTAATTAGTTCCTTTGCAGGTCGTTTCAATAGGTTAAATTGATGTTCCGCATTAATTCCTATAACTTGAGTAATAATATGAGCTGCGGTGTCTTTTTTACTTGAGAGAACATGAATCTCCAATTTCTTTCTTGAACCCAAATAGGTAATTGCAGATGATATAAGGAATGTCTTACCG
>JAUWWH010000160.1 GCA_030617005.1 Candidatus Bathyarchaeota archaeon
AGAAATCCTTCGCCAGAGGATGTAATTCCATTTTCAAACCTTTTCAAATTAAATTGTTTGAAACTTTCTTTTTAAGTTTTGCAATGAAAAACTATTTCATTACAAAGGAAAAAGCGTTTTCCTTTAATAGATCAAATTAAAAATTATTCAAAATAAATAAATTTAAAATAACATTCCAATATATTAGATATGAATATCATATTAATTCAATTCTTTATATCTATTCTTGACTTAATTATTTCTCTGAGTTTTCTGCATTCTTCCTTAGATGGGATATCTAATTCCAAGATTACTCTCATTCTTTTCTTTTTTGAAAACTCATGTTTTGTTCCGAATGGTATTTTTACGAGACGTCTGATAACTACGTTTCCTTTTATATCATCTCTCCAGATGGGTAAGATCTTGTTTTCAGTCAAATATTTGATCCATTCTTCTCTTGTTCTCTTCCGATCATATACGTAAATCCGACGGCTCATTCTTGATTCACATTTTTAATTATCTTGAAAACATTTAAATAAATCCCCCCACCCTCCCTATAGAGGGTATATGGGGTATGTCAAGGAAGCTTCGTAAGGAGAAAAAACAGTCTATTTGGATAGATGAAAGGGGTCGGACGACTATTCCCAGCTACCTGCTTGAGGCCGCTGGAATAAAGAAGGCCGGGTGGGTCGAGATAAGGGCCTCCCCCAGCCTCGAGGAATGCGATTCACTGTTCATCAAGAAGACAGGGAATGATAGTAGTGAAAAATAATTTTGGTTCGGAGTTTTGGACGAACAAGCTGAAGGAGCTAGATTACCCCTTAGAACTCATTGAGATGGATATCCCCACGTTAAAAGAGCAGAAGGTCATACACTCCGATTTACTTCCCTCCAGAGTTCTGAAATTAACCTCCGACGACTTCATAGAGGTCGCCCTCTTAGAGTTCAATGAGCAGTTCAGGTTAACTAGAAGTAAATGCACGAAAACAACCCGATCTTGGAAGGCCAATAGGCTAATAAAACCATTGCTGATTTTCACTAACGGCACCGAAAGTTTCGTGGTGATAGTTCCCGGAAAGGGCGTGGGCGGTGAAGCTAAAATTCTAGGCATTTCAGAAAAGCTTTATCACACAGACCACGAAGTTCTCGAATCCATAAGATACCCTGGAGCCGCAGATACTTTAAATGAATATTACGATACCGTATTTTTCCCGTATGAGAAAGTAAGGAAAGAGTTCTTTGAAGGATATAGAGATCTCTATCAGAAGGTTGAGAAGGCAGTCAGAGAAGACCTGATGGAACAAAGTTCGGCGTATGCCCAGAGATTCATAGGAAGATTGATGTTCCTGTATTTCCTCCAGCGAAAAGGATGGCTTAAAGGAGATAGGCAGTTCAGAGATAGTATAGAGGATTACAAGGAACTTAACATACTTTTCTACGAAAGCCTTAACAGAGAAGGGACTCCAGGGATACCGTTCCTCAATGGATCACTCTTTGAAAGGGAGATATACCTTGATTCCAATATGGAGAACAAACTATACCCCGTAATGGATCAGATATTCAGGGAAGCTAGAATATTCCTAAACAAGTATAACTTCACCGTGGACGAGGCCTCCCCCCTCGAGGTTGAAGTCAGCATAGATCCCGCTCTAATAGGTACCGTATTTGAGAATATGCTACCAGAATATGAGCGCGGTTCAAAGGGAACTTTCTACACACCGAGGAATGAGATTTCATTCATATGCAGGAGGGCCTTGGTCAACTGGTTAGGACTTAAAGATGAAGTAAAGGAATCCATAAACGGCAAGGAAGAGTTCCATGATGGGCTAGTTGAGTACGTTAAGAAACTCAGGGAAAACAAGAGTGAGAAAGAAGTAAGGGAGTTAAAGAAAAAACTTCTATCCATGAAGGTTCTTGATCCGGCGGTCGGCTCAGGCGGATTTATTCTTGGCATGATGCAGGAGATAATCCAACTGATCCATGAGACAGAGGAGACCGTTGGCTGGAAGACGGATCCCGAGGAACTTAAAAATGAAATATTGCCCAACCTCTATGGCTTCGATATAGAGGCAGAGGCTATAGAGATAGCAAGTCTAAGGCTTTGGCTCTCTCTAATCATAGACCAAAAAGACCCTGAACCCCTGCCTAACTTGGATATGAACTTGGTTGAAATAAAAGACTCTTTGGTAATGCCTTCTATGAAACAGATATCTCTAGATAAGATTACTGAAGTTTACACTTTGAGGGAGAATTTCAATGAGGTAAAAACAAAATATATGAACGAACATTATGAGAAAAATAAAATTAGGCTAAAAGAAGACCTCAGAAGAATTTCGATAGAAATTAAAGGTAAAACGGGTATAGATCCCGATATAATAGAATCTTACATGCACACGTTAGCTGATGTAATCATAATGAATCCTCCTTATATTGAGCAGCTATCGATACCCATAGATAAGAAGAACTACTATGCGGAAAAATATGGATTGGATAAAAAATCTGACATATATGCATATTTTATTGCAAGGGCTTTAAATTTACTATCGGACGGGGGAATTGTCTCAGTGATTTCATCAGATAAATGGCTTGAAACAGGATACGGTATATCCCTACAAGAAAAACTGAAAAGGCATATTATAGCAGTATATGGTCAGAAAGAGAGGACTTTTGGGGCAGACATAAATACAGTAATAACCATCTATGGGAAAGAGAATCAAACCAGACCAGCACAATTCACATATATTGAAACATATGGTAAAACGGTTATAAGAAGAAACATTGTAATAGATAGAAAAGAACTGAAGCCAGGAAAATGGTTCTACCTTCGAGCACCAAAAATATTTACTGAAAAGATACTACCAAAACTTACACATAAACTTAGTAACTTTGCAGATATAAAACGTGGATTTACAACTGGTGCCAATGACTTCTTTTATATGACAGACATAAGTCATCTGTATGAAATGGATTATCTAACATCCCCTCAAAGATTTGAGGATTTGGATGTTGAAGCAAGAACACAAGAAGAACTAGAAAATAAAGGATTAATATATATAAAGAATGAAATTGGAGAAAGGTTCATTATAGATAGAAAAGATACTGCTCAAGTTATTAGAAGCCCATCAGATATAGACTTATATCATATTGAGAGAAGTAAAACTCTTGTTTTTAAACCTAATCCTCCTCAATCACCAGGAAAATATTCGTTTGAATACATAAAATGGGGAGAAAAACATTCTATCAAAATAAGGAGCGGTGGAGAAAAAGGTAAGAAGGTAGAGGGATATCACAGGCTTGTAACAGTTAAAAATCATAGACCTAATTGGTTTAATATTTCCGATCTTAAACCATCACTGTTATTACATCCCATAGGTACAGATAAAAGACATTTTGTAACCATATGTTCACCTCCTTATCTAGCAGATCAAATGTTAGTAATGTTTGATCCAAAGGGAAATATTAACGAAAATACACTTTGGACATATCTAAATTCAACTGTTTCATATATCGTTTTTGAATTATATGGTAGAAGATTTGGAGCCGGAGCTTTACAAGTACCAACAGGAATAGTTAAATCAATTCCGGTTCCTAATTTATCTAATTTTATATACGATAAAGGAATTAGTGATACTCTATTAAGAAAAGTTCTTTTATATGACCAAGAACTAAAAAACGAAAAAAGAAGAAAACTTGACATTTATATTTTAGAGACCATGGGTTTTGAAGAGCCAGAAGAATTTATTGAAAAATTATATGAGTCATATGTTGAAGTAGTAAATGACCGTATAGTGAAAGGAAAGTCTTCAATGAAAAATAAGTGATATTAGGTGTTAAAGAAATGACGAAGATAATTGATAACTCGACGAAGAAACTCGCTTCAGTACTATGTGAGGAATTTGACAATAAGAAAGAAATCGCAATCGTCTCCGCTTACT
>JAUWWH010000226.1 GCA_030617005.1 Candidatus Bathyarchaeota archaeon
CAACATCTCTGGATAATGTTAGAAGGATGCTTGAAATAGCGAGAGTTAGAGCAGATGATGTCGTTTTTGACTTAGGTTCAGGAGATGGACGAATATTAATCATGGCAGTTAGAGAATTCAAGGCGAAAAGAGCTGTTGGCATTGAATTTCGTGAGGATCTTGTGAATGAAGCTTGTACTCTAATACAAAAATATGGCCTGGAAAGTAAAATCGAGATCATTCATGGGGACGCCTTAAACATCAACATCAGTGAGGCAGATGTCGTTACACTGTACCTTACATCTCGGGGGATTAAGATTCTTAGACCCAAGTTAGAGAAAGAGTTGAAACCGGGAACCAGAATAGTTTCACTAAGTTTTAAAATAAATGAGTGGAAACCATTAAAGATCGATGGCTTTTTGTTCAAGATATACTTATATCAACGTTAAAACGGGCACTTGGAAGTTCACTTCGCTTACTCTCTCCTAGTGAAGATCACTAAAGACATACTTTCAATCGTTAAACGCTGCATAAAATGAATAGCTTGAAAAAGTCAACAATATGTTTGATTGAATTAAATCTAAATGGAATGGTTTATTTCATTATCATAAATTGATATTCACCACAAACAGGACAGACCCAGTGTTCCGGTAGCTCTTCAAACGGTGTTCCCGGTTCTATTCCCATTTCAGGTTCACCTTTCTCCGAATCGTAAATATATCCACAAACAGCACAGATGTATTTGACCATTTATTTCCTCCCCCATTTTCTATTCAAAAACAGATTAAAAAGCATATAATTAATACTTTCAAATTATTAGTGGTCATAGTATTGTTGATTAATCAATATCATCTATAGTAAGCTCAGTAAACATTTAATTCATAAATGAATAAAAAAATTTCGAGAAAAATGAAATATGGGTACGAGTCGAGGGAGTCCCAATCCCCACCGTCTTATCCAACACTTCCACGTTAATTTTTCACTTCTGCTTCGGCTTTCACCTTAGCTTCAGTTCAGGTTCCCGCTTCCATTTTCGGATCTGTGTTTCGTGGTATATTTCTCGAATCCTTTCGAATCTCTGAATTTATCACAGGACTCTCTACTCACCTAAGGAAATCTCTTCCCATTGGTTTTCAAATCTACACTAGTACTCTTACCCACACTTAATATTAGCATTCCAAGTTTCATATATAATTTCTTTTCATACATTCATCAATATGTTCCTAAAAAAACCGTTTTATAATCAAGAATAAGTTAAAACCTCCTTTTTCTTTTGACATAAATATGTCAAAAAATGAGCAGTATAGATCGTGCCTGAGTGTAATTATCTGGTAACCATCAGACTCACTCTGACTCAGAAAGAAACACTGTATACATGTCTATGCTCTTCATTTAATTACTTGGAATAGCTTAGTAGACCTAATAAATCAAGAACATCTACTTCTTTTTTGATCGGAGAACTGATCTAAGGGTGCTAAGTAATTCATTACTTTGCATGAGCGAAAGTCTATTACTATTAGTCGCAAGCCATTTAGCTAACATCCTTGAGACCCCATCACTTATCCCCCTCTCCATTAAATACTCTGTTTGTGCTTCTATTGCATCAATTTTCTCAATAGCTGCATCAGAAGGTTTGAGCTGTGTAATAATGGTGTGGAATAGTGGTTTATCAAGTAATATTTCCTTTCTAATGTTGATTCGTCCATATTTGCATCTTCCATGGAGGAGAGTTTTTATCATGACTCCTTCCAAGTTAAATATTTCCAAGTGTTTTCTGATTGTTTGGATGTGAACAGCCTCGTTAAAACTCTCTGTCTTATAAATGATATTATACATGGGTCTTACAGGTTTTATCTTAATGAATTTACCTACTCCTTTTGTTGTATCGATTAGGTAGAATCCTTTCTCCTTTGGGGGCTTAATCGTCTCTTCACCTGTATCCAAATCGAGTTCGATTTGCTCTCCTTGATCAAATGACCAGTATTCTGGAGAACCCGGATTGAAGAGTCTATCTTCAGAGTATTTTAGATGCCAATGCCCCATCAATATGTAATCGAGTCCTAATCCCCTGAGAAAACTTTTTGAAACATCTACTTGCATCTCAGGCACACCTGGATAATCTAGGAGTTGATGAAATATTCCCACTTTTACCCTTGCTTTAGTCTCTACATTTTTTACATGTTGACTGATTTCCTTTTCGACATTGAAACCAACGTAGCCCAATCCTATGAAACAGACGTCATCTTTCTCATAGGTGGGATTCTCCTTGTTTAGGTATATTATCTTTGCAACGTCTTGGAGTAGATGTAGAGTATCTCCACCAAATTTTTCGAAAAATATTTGTGGTGAATCATGGTTTCCTCGAACCAGGATGATGGGGCAATTCAATTTAGACACCTCTTTTAAGAATCTACGAACGACACCAGGGTGAGGTCTATATTTTTCGAAAAGATCTCCTGCGATGATGAAAACTTCGACGTCAAGCTCTACAACTTTCCTTATGACCTTGACAAAAGTGTCTATGTAGTCTTTCCAACGTTCTTGACGGTTGAATTGACGCAGATCTAGATGTAAATCAGCGGTTAAAGCAATTTTCATTTATTCACACCACTTATATTTCGGTGGGAAAGATGTACTTCTTCACATTTCTTTCTCGAGTCCGCTTCTGCCATGCACTTTCGAAATCAACGCTTTTTCCACCGTGCTTGGTCTTCCTGTCTGATCTAGTCTTGTATCTTATCGATATGGGAAATGCTTCCCCCATGATTAACGCTTCTCCTCTCTCAAAGCGTGGTAGCTCATCTAAAATATCATCTGTGACGTTCTCAGCACTCTCCTTTATGCTTAGCAGATCAGCTGGGTTCTTAATTTTCATCACTATGTTTGTGACGCATTGACTGAGAACTGTTGAGTCAAGCCTGTTTGGTCGTTGTGATACGACTACTAAGCAGATGCC
>JAUWWH010000196.1 GCA_030617005.1 Candidatus Bathyarchaeota archaeon
CAGATAATAGCCACGAAGCCGCGTTGCCCACTTGGTAACAGGAGCCATAAAATCCCATTATCTTGCCTCTTTCTTCTTTAGTGAACCAATCTCCCAGCAATTTAACATTCGGGGACCATCCCATAGACTGGAAATATCCATTTATACCCCAGATAAACACCATCTGGACTAATCCTCCAGCAAACCCAAAATAGATGTTGCACAATGACGATACGATTATCCCTAGAGTAACAAGTCGTCTTGCCCCCAGTCTGTCTCCAAGTTGTCCGTTCACTACTTGACCTATAGCATATGCGAAGAACAAGGCACTACCTATCATCCCCATCTCTGTCTTAGTATAGCCAAATTCTCCGACTATCTGAGGTATAGCTATTGAAAAATTGGCTCTGCAAAAATAAAACAGAGCATATCCTATCCATGCGAAGACAAATATTCTTGATTTCCATTTCATTTCTTATTTACCTCTGGTTTATAACCCCTAGCCAGATCTTCTCCTCTTTCATGTCTCCGAAGAATTTCGTTAATTATCATAGTCGAAGTGTACCCTTCATAATACGGTGGTTGTACAAGCTCTCCTCCAATGCTTTCTATATATTCCTTGGATTTTCTTAGTTCTTCATCTTCTTCTGGATTCCAATCTGTTCCGTGGAATAAATATTTGATTTTCCAGCCTTCTTTAGTGAGGTGTTTTAACATATGAGTAGGATTTCTATCATTTACTGTAACTACCATATCTACTGGTTTTAATGCTTGGATTAATTCAATTCTTTCTTCAAAGGGAATAATTGGCTTACGCTTGTAGGACATTGTTAGCTCATCCGTATAAACGCCAACTATCAAGAAATCACAGTATTTCTTACAATTCTGAAATAGTTTTAGATGACCAATGTGAAGTAAATCACAAACCACAAAGGCATAACCAACTTTTTTATTTATCATTACTTATGCTTTTGAATGTATTTCTTTTGGATTTCCTTTAAAATATAAAAATTCATAATCAGATAAACAATAGAAACGGGTATATAAACCAAATACACCGTCATAAAGCAAAACATATAATTAAAATTGAGACCCATAAATTTAATTACTGGGTGAAATAGTATCTCTATGATTGATAATATAAAAACACTCCAAGATATTGTTTCGCTTCCCCATAAGATTCTTGTAAAAAATCGGTCTACAGCCAGAAAAACTCGTCTCCAGGTATTATTAATTCCATGTTCTTTCGCTGTTTCATCCCTATCAAAATCAAGTAAAGCCAAATCATATTTACGTGTATAAGATGCTCGAGAGCAAACGTTATTCTTTGCTATCATTACCATGATTAATATTGAGAAGGAATCAATCATTCCAATAATGTAAGCGAGATTAAGAAGTGTTTCTTTATACACCATAAATGAAAGTGATATAAATATTAAAGGATTTATGGTAAAATTAAAAGTTCCCTCTAGGAAGGATCCAGTAAGGCTCTCCTCCTTCTTAAATCGAGCGATCTCACCATCGACACGGTCAAGTATCATCCAAAGAAGTAGAATAAAAGACCCGATAACTGAATGAATAGGTTTACTTCCAAAAATGAAGTAAAAACATCCAGAAAGACCCAATAGAAAGCCTACTGTAGAAACTTGATTTGCAGTAATTTGAGGATGATTTCTAAGAAGAAACCAAGACAAAGGTAAGGAAAACTTTCTATTAATGTGACTATCAATCCACGTGTCTCTTTTACCTATTAATGCTTTCTGCTTAAAATCTTTATAAGAAAGAATATTTGATTCCTCGTTTTTGTTATCTATTTCATTTCACCCACATGCACAAATATCCCCATATAGCAGTTCATATTTATCTATGATTATATCCCAGCAAAAGTTTTCAAAAACATATTCACGGCCACATTTGCCCAGTTTATTAACTAGTTTCTCATCTTTAAGAAAAGTCTCCATTATTTTAACCAGCGATAAAACATCTCCATATTTTATAGAGAATCCGAAGCCACCTCGCTTGACTATTTCGGACATGGGAGTTCCTTCAGAGACAACTACAGGAAGTTTAGAGATAGCAGCTTCTAGTGAAACGAGACCAAATGGTTCATTAGGATTGAGATAGCAACAAATTGATGAATCAACATAAGCACTAATTTTATCTTTATTACTTATTAAACCAGTAAATAATATTGATTTAGATACGCCCAAAGAAGCAGATAAAGACTTAACTTCATGGAGATATCCATCATCAGGCCCAACCACTACTAATAAAACATCTTTTAAATTCATCTTATTAATCAGGTAGGCGAAAGCCTTGAGTAGAAAGTCTATTCCTTTTATCTTATGTATTCTACCCACGTAAAGAATTATCTTCTTGTCCTGAGTTATATTGAACTTTTTCTTGAACTCACCTTTAGACGGCAGATCAGCATACTCCGACAAATCAATACCGTTAGGTATAATGCGTATCTTCTCCTTAGGCACGCCCATATTCCTATATTGCTGAGATTCTATTTGGCTGAGAGCAATTACCTTCGATGCGTCTCTTAACATCCTATATCCGAAAAATGCATCATATATTAATTTTAACCTCTTGCCCGTCTCTATTCTAGGAAGTGAGCCATGAGCCTGCAATACGTATGGAATGTTATATTTTCTTGCATAATACGCGATAATGAAGGAAAGAAAACCTCTATACCCATGAAGATGGATAACATCAAACTGTCTAATTTCTTGTTTAACTAACGGAACCAATTCTGGAGCGAGAAAGAAATTTATGTGCGTTTCATATATTATATTCTTAGAATATTTAATACGTATACCATTTTTCTTATAGTAACTTGAACCAACTTTCAACCTTTTTTCCATATCGTATGCATCAGTTGTGAAAATAGTGACTTCATTACCCCTTTTCGATAGTTGTTTAGAAATATCATATGAAACTCTGACAGGGCCGCCAAAGGAAAAAGCGGGATAAAACGCAGAGACGCCTTGTAAAATCTTCATTCTAAAACCTCATTCGCACGCGCTGAACCATAAATTAAGTGTTCTGTAGACTTTTATCTGTTGAACCTTATATAATAGAAACTCAAGTTTCTGATTTTCTCCTTTCTTTGTTGCTTGGAATGTGAAAGGACTTTCCCATTTTTCGTTCTCAATCAAGAAGACATGTTCTTCATGTATTGGGGATCCATTGAAATTAATTTCTAAACGATAGGAGATGTTTTCATATTCGTGGTTAACGATACCCATTATCACGTTTCCCTCTTCTCCGACCTTTAGATCCGTAGGATAGTCGGATGCTGATCCATTCGGGCCGAGAACATAGAACTCAGTGAATCTTTCGCCAGTTTTAGGCGTCA
>JAUWWH010000201.1 GCA_030617005.1 Candidatus Bathyarchaeota archaeon
CCGAGCGAAAGTTAGGTATCGATATAAACCTAACGACCCAACGGATTACATTCACACGTTGAATAGTACTTTAGTGGCTACTGAAAGGACATTAATAGCCATAATGGAGAATTATCAACAGGAAGACGGTTCCATCAGAATCCCAGACGTACTAGTACCTTACATGAAGGGTATATCTGAGATAAAGCCGTAGCTAATCCTTTTTATGTATATCCTTGGATTCATTCTCAACTATTAAGCTCCTTCTATATCAAACGAATAGGTTGATATACTCTTTTACTGTGAAATATACAAATATTCTTTCAAGTTTTCATAATAACCATAGAACTTAATCCTTCCGCTTACAAATAATCATATTAACTTATAAATAAAATAAGGTTCAATGTCATCTACTTTTAAACTCTATTTTCTAAGAGTTCATCTTCCATGTCTTACTCTTCAAACGACCTATTTTAAAGAGTATACGATAATAATAACTATTGACCTTTAGAATAAGAGTCTTGAATTCACTTTAGGGTTCTATGTTAACATAAATATGTGATCAATATCTTTTATTAAGGAACAATCTTGATTTGCTTAGGTATTGAATCAACTGCACACACATTTGGTATAGGTTTAGTTTCTTCAAGTGGAAAGATAATTGTTGATATAAACGACACTTATCAACCTCCACCTGGAAGGGGAATTCATCCCAGAAAAGCAGCTCAACATCACTGTGATGTTGCACCTAAAGTTTTAAAACAAGCACTCCAGAAATCAAAGATTGGACTCGAGAAGATTGATGCCATAGCTTTCTCCGTTGGACCTGGTTTGGGTCCAGCACTTCGTACTGGTGCTACAGTGGCTAGAGCTCTAGCTGTTTGGCTTGAAAAACCTTTAATACCTGTCCATCATGCCATAGGACATATTGAACTTGCCAGTCTTACAACTGGTGCCAAAGATCCTCTTGTCATACTTGTTTCTGGTGGTCATACAGCTATCATTGCCTTTGGTGATGGGTATTGGAGGACCTTCGGTGAAACACAGGATATTACTTTAGGTAATCTCTTGGATATGCTTGCGCGAGAAGCACAGTTTTCTTCGCCCGGAGGATCTGTTATTGAATCTTTAGCGCATAAAGGGGAACGATATCTTGATTTACCCTACGTTGTAAAAGGTAATGATGTCTCCTATTCTGGTCTTCTAACCGCTGCTATTAAGATGTATAAAGCTGGATGTAGGTTAGAGGATGTCTGTTACTCTGTACAAGAGGTGTCCTTTGCTATGCTTTCGGAAGCTGCTGAGAGGGCTCTAGCACATACTGAGAAGAAGGCTGTCTTATTAACAGGGGGTGTCGCTGCAAACAAGAGACTTCAGCAGATGCTTAATATAATTTCTAAGGAACATAATGCTGACTTATTCATTGTTCCAAAGATCTATAGTGGCGATTGTAGCGCTCAGATTGCATGGACTGGCATTTTAGCATGTCAAAGTGGAATAAAAGTTAATGTTGATAAGAGTTTCATTAAATCCAAGTTACGACTCGATAAAGTGTTTATTCCATGGCGTTAAGTTGGTGAAATAATGGTTCTTCTTAGAAAAGGAGCTGAAGCTGAATTATACCAAGAATCTTGGTATGGATTAAACATTATCAGGAAGGTCAGAACGGTTAAGGCTTACAGACACCCTAAGCTTGATCTTGAGCTTCGTCAGTCAAGAACTGGACGGGAAGCTCAGATTATGCATGAAGCTAAGGGAAGTGGCGTTCCAATACCCTTAATTTTTAGGGTTGATATGAACTCTACCACCATTACGATGCAATATGTAGAAGGTTCACGTGTTAAGGATCTTTTGCATTCTCTCTCATCCAAAAAGAGACTGCGTCTATGTTCTCAAATAGGGCAATTAATCGGACGATTACATAGAAATCGAATCATTCATGGAGATTTAACCACCTCAAACATGATTCTCTCTGAAACAGGTAAACTCTTCTTTATAGACTTTGGTTTATCTGAGCACTCTGAGGAATTAGAGAAACGCGGAGTTGACCTCCTCCTCATGAAGAGAGCGTTTTATAGTACTCATTATTCCTTTGCATTGGAATGCTTTAAGGCTGTAACCGAAGGCTATGCCACGGAGATGGGTGAAGAAACATGTAAAAACGTGGTTGAGAGGGTTAATAAGATCGCTAAGCGGGGTCGATACGTATCAAAAAGATAATCCAGTTCCCTCACTGTAATTTCAAATAATTTTCACATTGATACTCCTTATCTATTCTCTGAAAGTCTTAGTCCTTTTTTTTTCTTTATGAAGTCTTTAATACGTCATATTTTTTATTCTAAATACTGACTACTCAAAACAACAAATATTTAATAACGAAGTTACGAGAGCATGTTATATCCATTCCAATCAGTAAACAGTTAATTTCTCTCTGAAGTGCAATCTATGTCCAAAACTATTAAGAAAACACATTTTCTCCTTTTTGCAACAAGTAATCTCCATAAAATCAAAGAAGTTCAACACTTTTTAAGAGACTATCCAATAGAAATTAAAGGTGTAGATCTGAAAGGTAAGGAGATACAGGGAGAAACCGTGAAAGAAATCGCTGAAGCTAGTGTCCTACAAGCTTATAAAAAAATGGGGAAACCCATCTTTACTGAAGATACAGGATTATTCATCAAACTCTTAGGTGGCTTTCCAGGACCTTTTTCATCTTATGTTTATAATACCATAGGAATTGCTGGAGTGCTAAAACTTTTAGAATCTGTTAAAGATAGAAGCGCCGAATTTAGATCCGCAATTGCCTTCTATGCTCCAGATATAAACCCTATCTGTTTTCTAGGCACTTCTTCTGGTAAAATATCAATCAAAGAGCAGGGTATTCACGGTTTTGGGTTTGATCCCATTTTTAAGCCTGATGACGATAAAAACAAAACTTTTGCTGAAATGGAAATTGAAGAAAAGAACCAGATTTCTCATAGAACACGGTCTGTGAGGAAACTTGTAACGTGGTATCTGAGACATTATAAATAGTTTGAGAGTAAAGGAAGCTTCTTCTACTCATCACTCGTTTTTGTATAGATCACGATCTGTCTAAATAATCTTTGCACCTACAGGTGCATCTACTATTGTTAACCATGACGGTTTTCCATTTACATCAGCCGCTAACAACATTCCCTGAGACATCACTCCAGCGATCATTTTAGTCGCAAGATTGACTATGGCCACAAATTTTTTATTCAAAAAGCTTTCAGGTTCATAGAATTCCCCCCCTC
>JAUWWH010000185.1 GCA_030617005.1 Candidatus Bathyarchaeota archaeon
GAAATACATGCCACATCTGCCCATGATCTGAGCTTCATAAAAGACGAGTCGGTTGACTTCGTGCTGGCTAATGGACTCTTGTGTTCCATGAAAGACCACAGACCGTCGGCTGTTAACGAAATCAAGCGCATCCTCAAGTCAAGCGGACAGGCATACCTTAGCCTAGGAGCACCTCCTCCTCTTGGAAAGGTGGATCGAGCAGAGTGGGAAAACATACTGGACGGATTCCATGTCCAGCGACGGGGTGGGTTTCTCCAAAAGTGGGCAGTGGTATCCACCAAACCAAGGTAAACACATACCAAGAGACGACATAAAAAAAGCTAACTAAGATACTTGGGATTGATGGGGTAATAGGAAGGTGATATTTTGGGTAGAGTAGAAAGGTCAATTGAAATCAAGGCTCCACCTGAGAAAGTTTGGGACATGCTGGCTTTTGACAGGCTTCCAGAATGGACAGAAACATTTGGATCTATGATTATTAATCTAGACTTTGGATTTATCTTGAGATTATCTAATATTGCTGTATTTACTGGATCGTCCCTGAAGGAATATCCGATTACGATTAGCCTATTCCAAAGTATGTTTTTAAAAGCATTATAAGTAACCTCAATAGTCAGAAGCTTTTTTCAAAAATAAGCGATGATTTTTATGAGGAAATTACACATGAAATGCGAGGCTTTTTAGTTATAAAAATATAAATATGTAATCAACAATATATCATATTTATGCAATGTATTCGCTTTGATGATGTTGATGGTGAGTGTATGGTACCTGATGAACCCCCCACCGCCTCCTTTAATCCTAGCCCAGACGATAAAAAGAAATATTGCTTAAGCGACAACTTCAGGAACTGCCCTCGATATCGATAAGTCGCCTCAACAAAAAGTAAAAAGTAAATATTTCCTCTCTTTTTTGAAAGATGTTTATTGATGTGTGATTAAATATGGTGTGGGTTTCACCTTTTGCTAAAGGAATCGTAATTACTGCGTTCTTTATGTGGCTTATACTCATCGTTTTCAATGTTCTTGATTTCCTTAAAGATTTGGCTGAATCGTATAATTTTCCACTATCTGTTATACTAATGGTGATCTTCCTTGTGGGATGTAAAGTTAGTACAGATGGATTTAAAGCTCGTAATGGACGCGAATTGAAGAGAGACTCTAGCTTAAAAGAGACTCAGAGGTTTTTTCGTTTTAGATATATAAAACGAAAAATTATACCGATTATGTATAAGCGTAGCGTGTGCACAAAGAGCAATAGTAGTAACGCGCTCGCTAAAACAGGGAAGTCTTTACAAAGGTTTTACTTTTTCCTAAAAATAATAGAAACGCTCAAAAACAACTAAACTTATCTGTGATTTAAGCAGATTTCAACAAAATAAGCTTAAAATGAACTCTTTATTTTAGGTTTGAACACTTTTACATCAATAATCTAGCCTTCTTAACTAAAAAAGGAAGGAGAAGTAAAATTAATTCGAGATAACCTGAGCTGCTTCAATGGTTCTATTAGTGTATCTTTTAATCGATTTTTCTAACATTTCTAGAAATGATCGAGCCTGAACAATATTTTTCTTCATTCTCACTTTAATTTCATCATTCAGAAGTTTTTTAAGAAACAAGATCAACTGAAAGTGTGGTTTCAGGAAATAACTGACATAAGAAATACCACTGATCATTCACGAAAGATCTCAGACAGAGATCTGAAAACTTTAGAATTAAATGTAGAAAAGATAGAAGAAATGATGAAATTGGATTAAAGTTTCTTTAGTATGTTTTTACATCTTATTAGTTGTATTTAGTATGTTTCCTGAGTGGACTGAGAAGGAGTCTGAGACTAATGCTATTCAACACCTCCGGTTAAATGAACTGCGGGATCATGTCAATCAAGTATTATTTCCTTATTTGACAACGATTACTCCTTATTTTCGTCTTGTCTCGTGGTTAGTTTGGGTTTATGATCGAATAGATCAAGAGAGGAGAGCAGTAGAAGAAGCTAATCAACGAATGTTGGTAAATGATTATAGGGAAAAATCTAGTAGATACTATGATATCTTTGCTACTGCTGATACACTACATGCTCGAGTTTCTAAAATTGAACATCATGGTCCTGTTGGTGTGGAATCGATTGGTAGTGCATTAGATAGTTTGGGTGATGGTTCTATTGATTTTCACGATCGATCTTTTGGTTCTCCTATTAATCCAACAGGGGCTTATACAAATGTGATGGTCAATATGGGATTGTTGAATAGACTGATTCTTCCAATCACTTCAACTTCTAGACTGCCTATTCTTGTTCCGACTGATAAGGGAAAAGATTTGGCTTTGGCATTTGAAAAAAGGTTGATAGATGTTTTTAAGCCAGATTATTTGTTGGAGAAAATGGTGTGGGATCAAAATGATCTAGTAAAATTGGGGGAGTGTATTTGTCTCCGAGGATTAGTATGGAATGATGAGGAATCGATACTGCTTAGAAATACTGCTAGATCCTCGGTAAAGGATCCTCTCCTATATGATGGTTTCATTGAACTGACTTATAGTATGGCTAAGGCATTAGATGAATCAACTTTTTTTTATTCAAATGATCTCAGTAGAGCAGCATTATATAGAATTATTACCGTGAATGGTGTTTCTACAGAATTGAAGCTTAAAGAAATACCAATCATTGCTCTATTAGCCTTTCATGAATTGCATGCTCATACTTCTTATAGTGCCGATGCAGTTTTAACTGGATTAGTAAGGTATACAAAAAATCACCCTAACGGGATATCCATATCTACTATTGGAAAAGATGCTGCAAGTGTCTTATCTAGTGAGGTACAATGGCATCCTGAAAAGAAAGTTACAACCCTTATTCGAACTATTAGAAGAAATTTCTCCACTATTCGTAGTCCTTTTCAGAGAAGTGTCCCTCAGATCAATGGGGAGTATGGTTTTGAGACGATTCAAACTAAAATTGAGGAATCATCAAGCGATGCTCCTGCTTTAATCGCCTGGGGTTGTATCGCTCTTCTTCAAGCTTCTTGTGCACAAGAGATTTTTGATAAAGAGTGGCTTCTAAAAATTCTTCCAAATTATCAATTTGTCTTTTCTTCATTCAATTTTTTAGAAGAGAGACAGGCTCTTCCAAAGGATGCAACCTTGGAGTATTGGATTAATCAAGTGGTAGATAGAATCATCGATCAACATGAAAATGTGGTTAATGACAAGGGGTATTATTCAACTAGAGTTGAGAGGAGAGGAGATCTACTCTACCACCGGAAAGATGCATTCTACACCATGATTCGTGGTAGATTTGGTAATTCTGTTGCATGGCTTTCAGATCTCGGTTTACTCGAGAGAGAACAGAATATGTATCGATTATCTAAAGAGATAAATGGCCATGGTAGCAGAGGGTATACAGGTGCTTAAACCTTTAAGAAAGTCAGCTATACGTTCTAAGTTTGGGAGATTTGGTTCAGTTATGGGTATTCGCAATAAACTCGTTATCTCTAAATTATATTCTGTTCCAGGTTTTGATAAATTATGACTCCCAATCAAA
>JAUWWH010000067.1 GCA_030617005.1 Candidatus Bathyarchaeota archaeon
AATTTGATAATAGTTTAATGAGGTAAAACTCTGAGATGATTTATAAACGCATTAACGCAGAGGGATTAGCGCATCTCTCATATTTTATAGGTTCAGAGAATGAGGCAGTAATTATAGATCCGCGTCGTGATTGTCAAATCTACATTGATATTGCTAAACAAGAAGATGTCAAGATACAATACATTTTCGAGACGCATCGTAATGAAGATTACGTTATCGGTTCTTTGGAACTGGCACAACTTACAGGTGCAGAGATTTATCATGGTCCTTGGCCTGACTTCAAATATGGTCATAAACTCAAAGATGGTCAAGAATTCTACGTTGGGAACTTGAAGGTCTTTGCTATTCATACACCAGGTCACACTCCGGGCTGTATGTCATATGCTTTTGCAGATTTAACTTCAGGTGAAGCGGCGATCTTCGTCTGTACGGGTGATACTCTCTTTGTTAGTGATGTGGGGCGTACGGATTTTGGTGGTTTAGAGAAGCGGAGAAAGTGGTCTGAGAACCTTTATAATAGCATCTTTAATAAACTGCTGCCGTTGGGAGACCATGTGATCTTATGTCCTGCTCATGGTTCAGGGTCTGTCTGTGGGGGAAATATCGCTAAACGAGAGTGGAGCACGTTAGGGTTAGAACGCCTGATGAATCCGCTTCTTCAGCTCTCCAAAGAACAATTTATCGAACAGAAAGTGAATGAACATCATGAAATACCACCGTATTTCCGCAAGATGGAGCAGTACAATCTAGAAGGTCCTCCCGTTCTAAGAAACCTTCCAGAACCTAAGTTGCTTTCACCCACTGAATTCCAAAAACTGATGGATAAAGACGCGGTGGTTGTGGATACGCGTACACCGCCAGCCTTTGGAAGCGCGCACATCAACGGTTCATACAGTATCTGGTTAGAAGGACTCCCTATGTTTGCGGGTTGGGTTTTACCATATGATCAATCCATCCTGTTGGTCTTAAAAGAAAGAGACCAATTAGAAACGGTTGTACGATATCTCTTTAGAATGGGGTATGATATGATAGAAGGTTATATCCTTGGGGTGGAAACATGGTATACCGAAGCCTTGCCCCTCAAACACTTAGGTTTACTTACTGTGCAGGATCTGAAAACACGATTAGAAAAAGACAACGACTTAACGTTACTAGATGTAAGAAGCGATGAAGAATGGAATTCTGAACACATAGAAGGAGCGATCCACCTGTATGTGGGGCACATAGAAGAGCACATTAACAAGATACTGACTGATCAAACTACAGCCGTCATCTGCAGGATAGGTACTCGTGCTAGCCTCGGAGCAAGTATCCTACAACAAAAAGGATATACAGATATCCATGTCGTATTAGGCGGTATGGTTGCTTGGCAAAACGCGGGTTACACTATTACTAAACAATAATTTCTAAAAGAAGTAGGCTCAATCCAATACTAGCTCTTTATGATAACTTAAACCCGTTTTCCATATCGTTATCTCACTATCAGTATTAGTAATAATCAATCTAACATATTTTTTTAACCCAAGACTGTGCGTTAAAAACAAGTTGAAATGGTTTATGAACCCAAATCAGCTCTTACATTGTCCGTGAAACATTCAACTTCATTATGAAATGTAACAGGTTTTTAGTTCTAAAGCTTTTAGTTAGATTCCTATCCAAGAAGGGATTTATCCTTTCATCAGATCAATATATGTATCATCTTTATCATTATCATGGACATACTGCATATCATTATTCACTACAGATGAATTAATCTCAGGATCGAAATAATCGACTACAACGAAATCACTTTGGTCAATCAAGGTAAAATTACTACTTACAGTTTGATCCGCAAGGTAATCCCGGACTCTATGAATATCATTCACCTACAGCTTAACTTTTTCTTCTTTATCATTCACTTTAAACGGGAATTTACTTTCTTCATCACTCTACTTCTTCATCGCTATGGCAACTGATAACCATCCCATTTCTCTGATACTCAGAGGATCAAAGCCCACAATTCTCTTTCTCAATTCATCCCTAAATTCTATCACCGCTTCAATCTGTTCTTCGGTAGCAAACGAGATGGAGTAACTCAAATATGTTTTAGGCTTCCCCTCAAAGGCAATTCTATACATTAACTCTGAAGGATCATTAAAAAAATGAAAGAGAAAAAAAGGGAATTCATTTTTCTACCTATACAACTCTTAGCCTATTCGATTCCTCCTAGAACTCTTTCTATCTCTTCATAGTCTGGTTCTACACCAGGGTCTTCTGATATCCAAACATAACGAACTATGCCTTGCTTGTCTATTATAAAAACTGAACGTTTAGCAGCAGTATAGCCTTTAAGCCCAGCAAAGTCCATCAGAGCAACACCGTAACTGTTTACCGCTTCCCTATTATAATCATTTAGTAACGGAAAGTTTAATCGATTGGCGTCTGCGAAAGCCTTATTCGTGAATGGATCGTTGACACTTATTCCAATGACTTGCGCTTTCAAGGTATTCAGTCTTGCCAGAGAGTCTCTAAAAGTACACATCTCCTTTGCACAAACAGATGTGAAAGCACCTGGATAAAAGGCAAGCACGACATTTTGACTCAGGAAATCTTTCAATCTCTTAGGTTTAAAGTCTGTGTCCAGTAAAGTAAAGTCTGGTGCTTTTTGGTTAACTTTGATTTTAAAAGACATGTTTCTCACATACAAATTATACTTATTTCCTTATAAAATGAGTGAAGTTTTAAAGCTATATTAGCCATAAAATGTAGATTTCAGAATTAGACCAAATATACATTGTTACTCTCAACTTATTCCTAAGGATATGCTCCATTTGTGATATTTGAGACGAAGTTTTTTACTGAACATATATTACATTTTAAATATTGACTGATCTTCTGAGAGGTTACATCATGCTTTTGAGAATAGAGCTGATGTCAATGTCTTCAGTAGGCAATTGTGTGAGTGACACATCCATTATATGCGATAGATTGTCACGATATGAGAGACGATCTTCTTTGTAAATGATTCCTATAGGAATTCTATCACCCCACTCCATACTCTTCTCCAATGCTTTCTGTCGATTCGTGTAGTCGTACTCTTCCTCTTCCAGTTTGTAAACTCTCTGATTGAACCATTCGTAAGTATTAATCTTGTTAAAGCTTACACAAGGTTGAAAGACGTCAATGAAAGAGAATCCTTTATGTTTGATTGCTTCCACCATCAAGCGTGTGAGATGCGTTATCTCTCCAACATATCCTCTAGCGACAAAAGTACCATTGCTCACTATTGCATGTGCAACGGGGTTTAATGCTGGAGATATGGCACCGAATGGAGTTGATTTTGTTTTAAATCCTTTTCGGCTCGTGGCAGTTGTTTGTCCCGTCGTCAAGCCAAGAACCATATTATCATGCACAATAAGGGTCATATCTACATTTCTCCTGATGGCATGGGTGAAGTATCCCCACCCTTCATCGTACTGGTCAGCGTCTCCGGCAAACCCTACAACGGTTAAATTTGGGTTAACCAGTTTTATCCCATTTGCCAAAGGTAATACTCTTCCGTGGATGCCGTGAAACCCATTTATGTTTATGTGATTAACTATCTTTCCGTGGCAGCCTATACCTGATACGAGCACCACTTGGTTTCTCTCAAGGCTCAGCCGTATTAGAGCCCTTTTCACTGCTGTCAATATCCCAAAGTTACCGCATCCAGGGCACCAGGTATTTTTTATTGGCGTATTCAAATCTTCAAGAGTAACCATTCAGAGCACCTCCTTTATCCTATTTGAAAGCTCTAATGGATTGAAAGGTCTACCATTATACTTCAAGATCTCGTGATCGATGGTCATAAGCGTATGCTCTCGTATGAGACTGGACAGTTGAGAAGTTTTATTCTCCTCTACTACAATGCTCTTTTGAGCCAATTGTAACATCTTTCGAACTTTATCGGTTGGAAATGGGTCTAAGTATACGATTTGGAGGAAGTTAATCTTCAGGTCTTCTCCACTAAGACGTTTCATCGCCTCTCTTATCGGTCTCTTCGTTGTTCCCCAACCAAAAAGGGTTATATCTGCTCTCATTGAACCGTAAAGCCTCACTGTTTCATAGTTTTCTAAGTCTTTGACAAGAGTCTCCCTCTTCCTAAATCGCTTATTAACCATTTTTATAGTTAATTCAGGGTTATCAGTTGTATACCCGTTTTCATCATGTTCATTAGAATTGGTTCTTACGATAACACCCTTCATTCCAGGTATGGCTCGGGGTGAGATCCCATCTCTAGTGAACTTGTGCCTTTGATACTCTTCTTCACTCTCATAATCTTTCCCCCTCAGATACCTTCCCCGATCGATTCCAATTCTATCTACATCAAACACTTTGAGGCCCTCATAGCTCTCAACAAGGTATTTATCGGTCAGGATAATCACGGGAATTTGATACTTCTCTGCTAAATTGAAAGCCTCCAGCGTCTTATAGAAGCACTCTTCAACGTCTCCAGGAGCGATGACTACTCTTGGAAATTCACCATGGGAAGCATGAATTACAAACCTGAGGTCTCCTTGACCAGAATAGGTGGGGAGTCCAGTGCTGGGACCAGGTCTTTGAGCAAGCATTATCACTGCGGGGGTCTCTGTCATCCCTAACATGCCCAATCCTTCACTCATAAGACAGAACCCCCCTCCAGAAGTTGCTGTCATAGCCCGCACTCCCGCAAAGGAAGCACCAGCAACCATGTTAATGGCTGAGATCTCACTTTCTGCATGTACAACAATCATACCATATTCTCTTTCAAGAGAAGCCATGAAATGGAGCAATCCAGTAGCCGGAGTCATTGGATAAGCGACATAGAACTTGCAACCTGCTCGTAGAGCACCAAGACCGATGGCTTCATTTCCGTTAAGAAACACTCTATGTTTTTTAACTATTTTTTGCTCACTCAATTGATACTTATGATCTTCAGCGAAGTGTTTTTGAGCGAAATTCCACCCCATTTTTAAGGCCTTTACATTCAAATCTGCCACTTTTGAGTTAAATGTATCCTTTATAACTCCAATTAAATGGTCTAAATTGAATGCCATTAAACTCATAATTGCTCCAAGACCTACTGTGTTTCTCACAATTAGCTTGTCCTTCAATTTGTTAACAATCTGTCTTAATGGTACTGAGTAGAGATTAATGTCTTCTCTTCCCAATTCTTCATCACTTACAGTGAAGTCTTCCCCATCGTATATTATTCCACCTTTAGGAACGAGTTCATCTTTATGGATGAGAATAGTCTCTTTATTTAACGCTAAAAGCAGATCTATACTTTCAGATTGAGAAAAGATCTCCTCACTATCAACTCTTACAATGTAGAAGTTATGTCCTCCTCTAATCAGAGATTGATAATCATTAGTACCGAAGACTTGGAGTCCTCCCCTTAAACAAGCCTTAGCAAACAAGAAACCTGAACGGGATATTCCTGCTCCAGCTTCACCTCCAATCATTAATGAGATTTTATTTATGTTCATTCTACCGCCTCAAAAATGAATAGTTTTTTCCTCCAACTACCCTACTTACAATACCTTTTTTTACTTATACTTTTAAAACTCATGAGTAAGATACCAAAGTTTATTTTTTTATATAATAATAATTTACCTTGATCTCACTTTAAAGCGATTTGTTTTAATTATTATTCGTCCATTAAAACAGTAAATTAGTAGAAGAATGCTGAGGAAATCTAGTTAAATGAAACTTAATATTTACCTCTTCAGACATGGTGAAACCTATTATAATAAAAGTAGACGATTTACTGGTTGGAAAAATTCAAGATTAACGCCTATTGGAATTGAACATTCTAAAATAATAGCT